>JBEBWN010000101.1:0-11156 GCA_040392235.1 Taibaiella helva
GTAAATGATCTTGTTGCTTCGCAATTGTTGGCGTCTTTAACGGTCACGGTATAAGCGCCGGCCATTAAGCCTGAGGCCGTAGGGCCCGTACCACCACTGGGGGCCCAGGAGTAGGTATATCCGGGTGTTCCGCCTGTTGGGGCTACGGTAGCGCTACCTGTAGCGGCACTATTGCAGAGCACATCTTCTTTGCTGCCACCGGTAGCGGCATCCAGGGCTGTAGCGGGTTGATCAATAGTGAAATATTTGGTGATCTGGCAGCTATTGTGATCGGTAATGGTGCAGAAATACTGGGTTGCCGAAAGATATTGGGCGGTAGGTTGGGTACCGCCGCTGGGCGCCCAGGAATAGGTATACGGCGGTGTACCGCCGCTGGGAACAACGGTAGCCGATCCGTTTGCCGTATTTCTGCAGAGGATGTCGGTCTTGTCGCCGATGGCCGTAAGGGCGCTATCGGGTTGGTTGATGGTAATGTTTTTTGTGATTTGGCATGAAATGGCATCCTTAATCGTTACGGTATAGTCGCCGGCCGGCAAGCCGGTCGCCGAAGAACCGCTTCCGCCTGAAGGCGACCAACTATAAGTATAAGAGCCGATACCTCCCGATGGGGTAACTGCGGCCGCTCCGGTAGATTTACCGTAGCATAGTACATCGTTTTTTCCTATTGGCGAACCTATGTTGGATATATTCAGTGTTGCTGGATTTGACCTGCTGAAACAGGTGCCTACTCCATTTATAGCGACCATCCGGTACTGGTAGCCGTTCATGAAGGCTGTGGCCCCGGTTATTTTCAGGGTCGTTGTTGTCGCGTCGGAGTAGACGCCGATGTTGCTAATATCGGTAAAACCTGCCCCTGCATTGACCTGCCATTTGTATTGTGTAGCGCCAGTAGCGGCCCCTGTAAAGGTAGTATTCCCGTTAACGCAAATGGATCTATTGGGGGGATTGCCGGTTATGGTTGGAAGCGTACAGGTTGGGGTTGTAAAGAGGCGGAAATTGTCAATAGCAAGTTCTTCTGTTCCTGCGGCATTTGCAAAGCAGGTAAATTGAAGGTCCAGGCTGGTGCCGGTACCGGTTATGTTTGCAGATAATTCGGTAAACAGGTAAGAGGTGAGTGGTGGGCCATCGCCCACAGAATCGCCGTTGCTTTCGATAGCCAGTTGTCCGCTGGAGGTGGCAAAAAGACGAACCAGGTCGCTCCAGGCGCCGCCGTCGATACGATAGCTAACAATTATATAATCTGCAGGATTACTTGGACCACTGTTTCCGTTTTCCCAGGTAGAAGGGGCGTTATTGCAGGCAAACAAGCCTTTGAAAGACATATCTTATTTACCGGAAATATTGATATTGTTCCAGGAAAAGCTTTGATGGGATGACTGTCCAAAAATGTCCACATTGAAAGCGGCGTCAATATCTTCGGCTGCCCATATTTTGGAATTCTCGTAGTTGCTGTAGCTACCGTTCTGAAGATTCAGGTCTGTCGGGATAACCCGGGCGAAGTATTTGGTGTAGGGTGCTGATGCCGGCTGGAAGTTTTCTACGGATGGAACGCGTGTACCGCTGCTGGGCGCACCCGCATCTTCAAAATTGTCGGACCAGAACTGTGTTTGTGCATTTACATAGTTTGACAATAATAGGCAGCTTAGAAACAGGTAGCTCCATTTCCTGAGCCACCGGGAACACTTGTACATAGTTTTAATTTATTGGTTGAACGTATATCTGGTGTTAGGTATTAAGTATTAGGTATTGGGTGGAGTGTGCTTTTTCGATCATTATCTCATAATTGATTTGTCGCTTGTTTTTTAGTTTTGCCTTTTGTCTTGATACAAAGTATGATGTCTTTGGAATTACTTTTTGTTTTTGGTTTAATAGTCCATCTGATAGAGACACCAAATTGTAATATTGGCAGAACGATGAACTATGGTTGCCCCGGACAAGAAGGGTGTTTGCGTATTTCCTTTGCCGGGCTTACAAAAAGACAAAATGACAATATGCTGATCAGCTATTATCCATTTTAGTAAGGCAGGGTAGAGCTTTGTTAAGGGAAGAAAGGGTAGGAAGCGATAACCATTTTTTGTTTAGGATAGTGCCGTTAAGTTGACTCATAATAAGCGGTTTTAGAGGTAAAATAATAGGTGCCAGGAGCAAGAATAGCCAGTAAATAAACAGATGTATATATTACATTGCTGTATTGCAATTCACTATCATGGCTTTTACGAATGCAAATTTTGTTAAAAAAAATGGTTTCTTATACATAATAGGTACATTTTTTTTGTTTAAATTATCAACTAGGGTTGTATGTAGGGCACTGTGATTTGTTATGAAGCATGTAGAAAAAGGGATAGAAATATTTGGATAAATGACCGGAAAAAAAGGATAGATAGAGCTTACAGGGGGTAATAGGGTAGCTTTAAAAGACAGGATAGTCCTGAAAGGTTGTTGATCCTGGTAGGGGTGAGCGTTGGGAAATGAGACATAAATAGGAGGAGGATAGCGGGCTAAAGAGTAGCAGAGCTTATTCATGGGGTGTGTAGTCGCGGTAGCAATATAATATGCTGCAATGATGTAAGCCTTACAGCACTCCGGAATAATTTCGGCGCTTTCTGTGGACATCATGGCATAGTATTACAGCGTGTTCATTTTACTTTCGCATTGTTTTATACCAGTCGAATTCGTTTTTGGAGGCGGTATTCTTTTTCGATAATTGTAAAAGCATAGCCTGTAGTTTCTCCCTTGGCCACCAATGGCCCTCTATAAGTACGCCGGCAATCCGGGTGGTATTCTTTATATTTTCCAGCGGATTGGCATCGAGCAAAATGAGATCGGCCATTTTACCGGGTTCAATGGTACCTATTTCTGTGCTAAGCCCCAGCCAGGTTGCGGGCAGGCGGGTAGCAGCCAGTAAGGCCTCCTCAGGGCTCAAACCCGCTTCGACCAGTAGTTGCAATTCATCATGCAGGGAAAAACCGGATACTACGCCGGAAACACCGGCATCGGTTCCGGCTACCATGGGTACACCCGCTTCTTTAAGTGCGGCTACCAATAGCCGGTGAAAGACTACCATATTATCAAAATAGCGTATGTTGTCGGGCGAAGTATTTTTGTAATAGCTATTGGCTGTTCGCCATTTGCTTTGCAGAAGAGGATGTACGTACTGGATAGTGGCAGAAGCTTCCAATTCGCTGAGGGAGCGTGTCTGGCTGGCAATCCATTTCATTGCCGTTAGGGTAGGGCTAACCCAGGCGCCATTCGCTTTGGCAAGCTGTGCAAAATGCCGGGCTTCCGCCGGGCTAAAGTCCTTTGCGCTTTTCGAAAATTCCTCTGCATGGGCTATCATATCGAAGTGCGGTACGAAAGCCTTCTCTATGTTATTCCGGAAGACATTGGGTATATGCCCCAGCGTTTTTAAGCCCCTTATATGGGCCTCATCTAAGATAGCATTAAAGGTTTCTGTATTCAGGCCGGAATAAACTTTAATAAATTCGTATCCCTCAGCCTGGGCATCGCGAACCGCTTGTCTGCCATCGGCAGCGGTATTGGCTATTCTGCCCGTACCTTGCCCGCCGTCGATCAGTGCGGCCAGGACAATCCGTGGGCCGGTTACCCTTGCTTTCTGAACTTCTTTTCTTTGATAAAAGGACTCAGCATTGGCGTTCAGATTTAAAATGGTGGTAACGCCATTAGCGATAAATGGAGTCATGATATCCTGCACGTCGAAAACAATATCGGGTTTCTGCGCGGGCAGGCCTGGCTGCTTATTAATATCTGATGGGGTATGGACATGTATGTCTATTAAACCCGGAATCAACCATTTGTTCGTTCCATCGAGTATCTGTGCATCCCCGGGTATGGGGCCATTGATTTGCTCTATCCGATTGCCTTTGATCGAAACGGTGGCGTTGTAGCGTATATTATTGGGTAAGGTCATAGGGATAATGTTCACGTTCTTTATGAACGTAACTTTCGTTTGCTGGTCCTTTTGTTGCGAAAAACTGTTTGTCGCGAACGACATGATCAGCAAAAACACTATAATCCGGGATAATACGCCTTTTCCCATTCTGAATTTGATATTACTTATACAGATCCGGGTAGCTGGGAAGGAAGCATTGGTATGAGCACTCATATGGCATCAGGCTTTATCCTGCAATAGTTTTTTGATCAGCACGATTTGCCCCAAATGGTAATAGCAGTGTTCGATCATGGCGTCAATATTGCGGTAATAGCTGCCGTATTTTATTTCTACGAAGGGTAGGGACAGCTTTTCTTCCGGCAGTTGTTGCACCAGCTCTTCAAAAGTGGCGGCATCTTTCCAGAAAACTTGCAGAAAGGTATCCCATTGTTCTTGTGTGGTCATAGGCGGGAAATCGAAACTGTAGCGGTCCTCTATAACGAGCGGTCCGCCCTCGAACACCTGCTTTACCCCATTGATGTAGTAGTGGATATGCTGAGCCAGTAGGGCTATGGTATTCAGGGAACCGACTTTTGTGTTGGCCAAGGCCAGGCTGCTGTCGTGCAACTGGGCATAATAGTTTGTGTTGGCGATAAATGTACCATCGAGAAGCACCTCGCGGAAGCGTGCTGCCAATTGTGGAAAGCAGTTCATAGTATGTTTTTTTAATTGGTTATGGCAACAAAAGTACAAATAGTTGCCGGAACGCTGCTGACGCAATTGGTAGCGCTTTCAGAAAAGAAGGAATTAGCCTGCCAGAGGATAGACTATTGGTCACAATGGTAAAAAGCCTAATTTTATATCCTGGGTCCGGGGATCAGTACAGGATTCAAACAGGACGATGACTGCAAATTCCTGTTTCCCCTTTTCCCGGGTGCAGAGTTTTTCCCGGGAAAAATTTTTAAGAATTGATAAAGCAAAATGAGCAGATTCATGAGAACGCTATTGATCATTTTATTTTCCGCTGTTTTTTTCAATGGCTACGCCAAAAAAGATAAAACATTCCGCCCCAGGATGGTTTACCAATCTGAAAATCTGACGATAACGCAAATTTCTAAACATGCGTTTGCACATGCTTCCTTTTTGCAAACCCAGGATTTTGGAAAGGTTTCCTGTAACGGCTTGATCGTGACAGATCATAATGAGGCGGTTATTTTCGATACGCCCACGGATGATATGGGTTCCGAAGAATTGATTGGATGGATAAAGGATACGCTTCATTGCCGGATAAAGGCAATCATTCCCACCCATTTTCATAATGATTGCCTTGGCGGGCTGAAAGCATTTGAGCGTCATCATATCTCTTCTTATGCTTATTATAAAACAATAGAGCTGGCCAGGGAAAACAAAGTTACTGTTCCTCAAAACAGTTTTAATGATTCGCTCGTACTCCTGGTAGGTGGGGAAAGGATTGTGGCCAGGTTTTTTGGCGAAGGCCATACAAAAGATAATGTTATAGGCTATTTTCCAAGTGAAAACATCATGTTTGGCGGTTGCCTGATAAAAGAGGTCGGTGCCAGCGAGGGCTACCTGGGAGACGCTAATGTTGCAGCCTGGTCGCATACGGTTGAGCAGGTGAAAAGGAAGTACCCTTATGTGCAAATTGTTATTCCGGGTCATGGCGCACATGGAGGTCCCGAGTTGTTGGATTATACGATTCAGCTGTTTAAGCGTAAATAACGGGAATGCTTTGCCTTCGTAGCTTTTCAGTAGAAGTTGCACTCGTATTTGTCATGCTGATGCGCTTATTTTTTAGAAAACTATTGCGTAATGA
This sequence comes from Taibaiella helva, assembly GCA_040392235.1. Classification (GTDB taxonomy): domain Bacteria; phylum Bacteroidota; class Bacteroidia; order Chitinophagales; family Chitinophagaceae; genus Taibaiella; species Taibaiella helvus_A. The sequence continues at coordinate 5,724 of JBEBWN010000101.1, forward strand.
CGGATAGCAAGCGTTCTTGAAATAGCGGGACTGATACGGATGCAGGATCATTAATGGTCAGGAATTCATCCTGTCTTAGTTTGCATTCCTGCTGTCGCAGCGAAGTATGAAGCTGTCTCCGTCCCGATGAGCTGCGTATGCCTTTGGTCTTCGGATGGGCCGTCCAACCAGCGCGTCGATGCCGACCTTGTGGAGGCATCCCCTGAGGATGGGTAGAGTGCTTAGGTTGATGGATATAAAAAACATCTCATAAGCGCTTTAAACTAAACTTTCAGAATACCCAGTTCAATTGCTTTTTTAATGAGCGCTGCAGGCGTTTTTACATCAAATTTCAAAAGCAGGTTAGCGCGGTGATAGTCTACCGCTTTTTTCGATAGAAAAATCTCGTTGGCGATCTCGACGCTGGTTAGGTCCTTTGCCATTAATTCCAGTATTTTTTTCTCCCGATCATTAACTTGTTCTTCTGCAGATCTTAAATTTTTGGTTACTGCATTTTGATGGATGTTAATATTCGAATCGTAAAAAATACCGCCTTTAAATACCTTGTTTATGGCTTCAATAAGCGTGCTTTCTTTGCAGGTTTTGAGCAGGTAACCATTTGCTCCGTTAGCAATCATCGCATTGATATAATAAGTTTGCTCCTGGTTGGTAAAAGCAATGGTTTTCAGGTAGGGGTAATTGTTCCTGATTTCTTTTACAACAACATCTCCGGTGGTTTCCTGTAAAATGATGTCTATCAGCACCACATCGAAATTGGTGGGGTATTCCTCAAGATACTTAAATAACTGTTGTGAATGGGTAAATCCTTCAACAAGATTAATGGTGGCATTGTTATTCAAGAGAAAAGTAATGCCTTGAATAATCATAGGATGATCGTCTAATATAGCAATATTGATAGACATAGCCTGGTGAATTTAGTATTCTATTCTGATGTCGAAGGTTGTTCCGTTCAATTTAAAGGCCATAATTTCTACAGTGGCATTAATGGATTCCGCCCTGTTTTTCAGGTTGTGCATGCCCATGCCATTGTTGCTTTCAAACTCGTTGTAACCGATACCGTCGTCATTTATATGAATATGCAATAAGGAATCGTGAAAATAGAATTCAATGACAACATTCTGAGCATTAGAATGCTTAATGGCATTGTTACAGATTTCTTCGATCATCCTGTACAGCACATAGTTTTTCCGGGTGTTCAGTTGGATGGTATTACCATAGCTGAAAAACCGGAATAGAATAGCCGGTTGTGTATTTAGCCGGTTGATTAGCTTTTCGATAGCATTTTGCAGATTGTGACTTGCCGAATTCTCGGGCAGCAGGTTAAATGCAATATTTTTAATTTCAGTGCGCATTTCGGTGAATATGGAATAGCCTTCCTGGTCTAACCTGTTATGATTAGGGTCCGCCAGGCTGGTTTTTGCCAAAGCCTGCCAGTGCATGATCCCCGCCGAGATCAATACCCCGAGGCTATCGTGTAAGTCTTCTGCGATACGTTTCCTTTCTTCTTCCTGTGTTTGTATAATGATTTGTAAGGCATTATTCTTTTGTTCTTCTTCCAGCCGCTGGAATTTTAACTGATCCATTTTGTGTTTATACCTGAGGTAGGCCCAGATGCTCATTATAATAATGAGGGAAATGACTATGGAAATAATCATTAAGCTCCTGTTTTTTATTATTTCCCCTTCTTTCTGAAGAAGCTTCTGCTGTTGTTGCGCGATCAGCCCCTCTGTCTTTAGTTTTTGCTCATATTCAAGTGATAAAATATACAATTGCGTGAGGCGTATGCTATCGCTTAGCTGGAATGCACTTTCCAAGTGTTGGAATGCTTTAGTTTGGTTATGCTCTTCTTTGTAATAGTTATAGGCAATCAGGTTAACTTCATAATCATCTAATGTACATTTACCATCAAACTTGTGGTTATCGATAAGGTGCTTTTTGAGTTTGTGTGCATTGGTTTTATTGTTCAGGATCGCTTTAGCCTCCGGGGTTAAGATGCTGGTGTCTATTTTTTGTAAAACCGTCTTAAGGTAAGCTAATGAATCGGGGTGGAATGCCAGCAGGATCACACTCATTTGCGTTACCTTTTTCTGGTAGAATACATCATTATTCGAAACGTATAGAAGGGAATCCAGGTAATGAAATTCATCATTCATTACTTTAAATTCGAATAGCTGGAGCCGGACCGGATTGGCGTACCTGGAATGATCTTTTTGCAGTGTATGACCAGCCTGCTCTACCCGGCTGAGGTATTGGTTGGCCAAATCTTTTAAGCCAAGGTGCGCAACAATATGAAACAGATGCATATTAGCATTATGATCCATTGCTGTTTGGTGTGGTAATTGTAAGGCTTTGGTGAAATAGATATAGGCGCTATCTAATGTATGCTGCTCTTTGAAATGGGAAGCTAAGATAAAAAAGTACGCTGAAAGATAACTTGAATCTTTAAAATCCTTGGGTTGAAAGGCATCGAGATTATACCGCCTGAGCAATAAGTAGGCCGATTCAGGTTGTTTGTCCCTGAGTAAGTTGTACGCTTTAGCCAGCACCCCCGTGGTCAGCGGTCTTTGCTGCGTTGAAATAAGCATGTTGTGCTCCTGCGAAGAGACGCTTTTAACCAGGAGGCATATCAACAGGCATAAAAGTATCCGTGATAACCCGGATAGTTTATTCTGAATCATAAATCTGGTTTGTTGTCCTTTAAGGAAAAGGTACTCATATGGTAAAATTATTTTGATTGCCGGGCGGATTTTTGGCTGCTGTCGTTCAAATAACTGATTGATAAATGTAAATAAAGTTTGCACAAAATGGGCGTCCAAAATATAGTAATTGTACTAAACTATTTGTTTTATGGTTCAATATATTTGTGAAAACATCTGGAAAAATACTATGCTGCTACGGGGCATGGACTGAATAACCAATTGGAAGGCATTGTACCCGGTAAAAGATATTTCTTTGGATGATGCGGGTGTAATGGGGGCATCAGAAGGTATCGAGGTGGCGGAAACCATAAAATGTTAAGGGTTTGAACTGTAATATTTTTGATGTGTCGGGTAAAAGCATACAGGCTGGTAGAGCGGAACATAGGTTTTATTTAGATTTTACGACAAAGAGTCCTCGTTTTATAGAGTTGCATAGTTCATCTGAAACTAAATTCAGGGCGCGCTTTGTTCAATTATAATCCACTCATGGTTCTGGATTTTTCTTACTCCGGAATCATATTTCTTTTTGGAAATGATAAGATGTCTAATTGCGTTTATTTGCTATATGGGCCTTCTGTGGCCGGCTAATAGTTATGCTCAGCCCCAAAATGTATGGGCTTTTGGTTCCAATGCCGGCATAGACTTTAACAAAAGGGATTCCATTGGTTATCCTTTACCCATTTTAACAAATATCTATAGTGGAGAGGGTGTTGCCACCATGTGCGATGAAAAAGGGGAACTAATGTTCTACACAGACGGCTCTGTGGTGTATGATAAAAATAATGACACCTTTCCTAACGGCATTATTTTTAATCCTTCTATTTCAGGCTCCACAACACAGGGTACCGTAATTGTTCCGGTTTCGGCCACCCGGTATTATGTATTTTCCTTGTCGGCCCAGGAAATCAGTACGCCCCGCTGCAATGGTTTGCTCTATTACAGCATCGTCAACATGGAATTGAATAATGGTTTAGGCGATGTGGAGGCGGATAGAAAGGGCATTTTTGTCGATTCTAATATTACGGAACAATTGACTAATGTTGTAGGAAGGGATTGCAAAAGTTGGGTGGTTTGCGGTAAATATAAGGGCCTAAAAGGTTGTGGTCAATTCGATACTTATAGTATTGCGTTTTACCAGGTATTTGAAGATAGTATTTCTTCCAGGCCTGTGTTGAATGAAGTTGATAAAATGTATTACGGTCCGGGAAGTGATTTTACTGTTGGGTCATTAGTGCCTAGTTCTGATTTTAAATACCTGGTATCGGCCAGCAGGGCCGGTACGGTGATTTTTAAGTTGGACCCGAATGAAGGAAGGGTTTATGAACCCATAAAAATTGATCAGACAAAAGGGTCTTACAGCGCCTGTTTTAGCCCGGATAATACTAAGCTGTATGTGTCCATGCCGGATGGATTTGGCCAGGTAGCTCAATTGGATATTAGTAATTATGAGGAGAATGCCATAAACCAGTCCTTTTACAGGCTGAACGAAAATCCGTCCATGCATGCAGGGTTGCAACTGGGACCGGATAATAGAATTTACATAGCAACCAGCTCGTTTTTCCTGCATGTAATTGATAGTCCTAACGGCAGTAAAGTCAGTTGTAATTATAAGCCTAAACAAATAAGGCTTATGAGGCATCATCACCTGGGTTTGCCTAATATGTTTACGAAAAACAGTTCCTGCGACCCTGGTAAATTGTATGATAGCTGTTATTTTCACAATAACCTTATAGGTGGTCTACGTAACCTCCAGGGGGTACGGTACCGGTGGAATACAGGCGACACTACTGCTTCAATTGTAGTCGATACGCCGGGATTGTATATTCTGCAATACCAATTCGGCTGGTACGAGACCCAGGACAGCTTCAGGGTGCGCCGCACACAGAAGCTACGTTTAGGAGCGCAAAACAATAGCGGGGATTGCTTTAATAATAAGGCTTCCCGGTACTTCCTGGAACGAACAACCGGCGATACGAACAGTTATGCACTTTACTGGATTAAAGACAAAAAAGATACTGTAGGTATAAATGTGGATACCCTTGATGTCCTTTTTGCAGGCGAATATGAAGCTATAGTAGAAAAGAATGGTTGCAGGGAAATATTTCCCTTCCGTGTAGATCCGCCAAAGTTTACGGCCCGTATTTCTTCCAGTTATAATTGCAGGAATGATCCCGACCGTGCATTCTCAACGTTGATCGCTCCACAGGGAACTGATAAAGGGTATACATTGTATTGGATGGATTACCGGTTAGACACCTTATCACAAGAGGATACCTTGTTTAATGTACGGGACGGTGTTTATTACCTGGATATCCAGACGCTATATTGTGATACCCTGATTCCTTTCGAGGTTGTAACCAAGGGCGATTCTGTCGCTTTTCAATATGATAGCATTATTTGTCAGAACCAAATCAGCACACTGAAAAATGCCTCTTCTTCGTATTATAATACCATCAGTTGGTACAGGAATAATACTTTCCTGTCTCATCAGAATCAGCAAACCTTCAGCGAGCCGCTGGCCGGGCAGGTTGCTATTACTTTAGTGGCTGAGGGTGAGATTTGTACAGATTCGATCACTAAAATAGTCCGGGTTGATTCTCTTTTTCAGGGCAAATTCATAGCACAGCCGGACAGTATCTGTGTCGGCGAATCCATCCGGTTTTTGCCATTGATTGATCAGACCACAACAAGCCTTCAATGGCAATTGGGCGAATATGAATTTACAACTGATGAG
>JBEBWN010000102.1:0-11153 GCA_040392235.1 Taibaiella helva
CCGTTGTTGGTAAACACGAGGTGTTGAAAGCACAGGAAATGAGCTGGGTACGTATTGACCGTTACTTCAGTGGTAATCCAGACGATCCGGATAGCATCCAGGCGGTATTCCAACCGATCATGTGTATGCACTGTGACAATGCACCTTGTGAGAACGTTTGTCCGGTATCAGCAACCAACCATAGCAGTGAGGGATTGAACCAGATGGCCTATAACCGTTGTATCGGTACTAAATATTGTGCGAATAACTGTCCATATAAAGTGCGTCGCTTCAATTGGTTCGACTTTAACGGCGCAGATAGCTTTGCAGATAACCTTTACCAGGATGGCCAGCGGGATGATATCAATGATGATCTGACGCGTATGGTATTGAATCCCGATGTTACGGTTCGTTCCCGCGGGGTAATGGAAAAATGTTCGTTTTGCGTACAGCGCTTACAAGAAGCGAAATTGACTGCTAAAAAAGAAGGTACACCATTAAAGGACCATCACGTATCTACTGCTTGTCAGAGAGCTTGCGGCGGCGATTGCTTTACTTTCGGAAACATTAATGATAAGGATAGCGCTATTTACAAACTTCGTTATGAGGATAACAAAGAGCGTGTATTCTATATGTTGGAGCAACTGCATGTATTGCCTAATGTAAGCTACCTGTCAAAGATCAGGAACACGAACGAGATCGTTGCCGGTGGCGAAAATGACGGATTGTACCATCAGCATATATAAGATATTGAATTGATTAATAATAATTTAGAATTTAATTGGATTTAGTTATTTGTAAAGTGCAAATTATTATCCAGCCAATCACACGTTATGCATCTTAAATATGAATCGTTTGTTCGGGAGCCTTTGATTAATGGCGATAAGACCTATGCCCAGGTAACAGAGGACATTTGTCGCCCGATTGAACAGAAGCCAAGCAGGCTTTGGTATATGGGATTTGCTTTCTCGTTGCTTTTGTTGGGCTTTGGTGTTTTTTCTGTGTTCTGGGAGGTATATTGGGGTATAGGAACCTGGGGTATTAACCGTACCGTGGGTTGGGGTTGGGATATTACCAACTTCGTATGGTGGGTAGGTATTGGTCATGCCGGTACGCTGATCTCTGCCATCCTCTTGCTGTTCCGTCAGGGGTGGCGTACAGGCGTAAACCGTGCAGCAGAGGCGATGACGATATTCGCGGTAATGTGTGCCGGTCAGTTCCCAATTTTCCACATGGGACGTGTGTGGAATGCCTTCTATGTATTACCCTTGCCTAATACCCGCGGTGCTTTGTGGCCTAACTTTAACTCCGCTTTATTGTGGGACGTATTTGCGATCTCTACTTATTTCACAGTATCCCTGCTGTTCTGGTACTCCGGACTAGTGCCCGATTTTGCTACAATAAGGGACAGGGCCAAAACGAAACTGCGTAAGAAACTGTACGGTATGGCTTCTTTCGGGTGGACGGGTACCGCTAAGAACTGGCAGCGCTTCGAATCTTTATCGTTAGTATTGGCGGGTCTTTCTACGCCCCTGGTACTTTCAGTACATACAATCGTATCTTTTGACTTTGCTACCTCCGTAATTCCCGGCTGGCACGCAACGATTTTCCCTCCTTACTTTGTGGCGGGTGCGGTATTCTCAGGTTTTGCTATGGTACAAACCTTATTAATCCTGGTGCGTAAAATTTTCCGTATGGAAGATTATATTACCCTGGGACATATTGAAGCAATGAACAAGGTAATTGTGTTGACGGGCTCGATAGTAGGGGTGGCTTACCTGACGGAATTGTTTATGGCCTGGTACAGCCAGGTAATTTATGAGCAGGAAGCTTTTAAATGGCGTGTACTTGGGCCATATTGGTGGAGCTATTGGGCGATGATGGCCTGTAATGTGGTTTCCCCTCAGTTCTTCTGGTTCAAAAAATTACGCCGGAACATTGTATTTACGTTCATCTTATCGATTGTGGTGAATATAGGCATGTGGTTTGAGCGTTTTGTAATCATCGTAACTACTTTGTACCGTGATTATCTACCTTCTTCCTGGACGTATTATAGCCCAACCTGGACGGAAATAGGATTTTATATCGGAACATTTGGTCTTTTCTTTACCTGCTTCTTCCTTTTTGCAAAATATTTCCCGGTAGTTGCGATTGCAGAGATCAAGTTTACCCTGAAAACTTCAGGCAATAATTATAAAAGAGAAATGTTGCCGTTGGAGGAAAAATCGGCAGAGGAATTTGTACACGCAGCAGAACACGCACATTAATTCATATTAACTTGCCTAAGGGTTTTATTTTTTCTATTAGGCAATCTATAATAACTCATTGAAAATGGCTATAAAAAAATTTGCAGTAGCTTGTTACGACGACGAGGCAGTACTTTTTCCCGCTGTGGACAAAGTACGCAAAAGCGGCTATAAACTGCATGATGTTTATACTCCTTTCCCTGTACACGGTCTTGATGTTGCTTTGGGACAAAAGGAAACGGATCTTCATATAGCGGGATTCTGTTACGGTATTACCGGTACGGCTACGGCTCTGGGTTTCATGAGCTGGATTTTTACAAAAGATTGGTCTATTAACTATGGCGGTAAGCCGTTTTTTGCATTACCTGCGTTTATTCCTATTACTTTCGAGTTGACGGTGCTGTTTGCAGCAGTGGGAATGGTTTTAACCTATTGTTATCTGAACCAGATTATGCCAGGTGTAAAAAAGCATGTTTTTCATCCCCGTCAATCGGACGATTATTTTGTAATCGTTATGGAAATAACGGATCCAGCCAGTGAACTGGAGATTGTTGATTTCTTGAAAACCACAGGTGCGTTGGAAACGGAAGTACAGGTCGCAGAGGAAGGCTGGTGGTACGGCTGGTGGGATAAGGACGAGGAATATCAAAAACAACTTGCTTAGATTTTTATGATGGGTGTTGAACCTATTATTGAATACAATAACATGAAGAGAAATTATTTAGTAACATTAGTGGTAGCTGGTACAGCTTTCGTTGCGGCTTGTAATAGCGGAGATATTCGTCGTAATCCGGGTAAAACCTATGCGCCTGATATGACCTATTCCAGGGCCTATGATGCTTATACGGAAAATCCCGTAACCCGGAATGGTTTAACCAGCCAGCTGCCGGTTAGTGGTACCATTGCAAGGGGGCATGCATTGCCGGATCATCTTACCGAGGCCGATTCAGCGGCTTATGATGCGCTTAAATCTCCTTATAAATTCTCTGAAAAGGATTTAGCCGAAGGTAAGAGGATGTATGATATTCACTGTGGTATTTGCCATGGCGCAGAGTTGAACGGAGAGGGCCCTCTTTATGCGAGTGGAAAGTTTGCTGCAATGCCGGCGAACTTGAAGTCAGGCGCTGCTTACCTGGCTATGCCAGAGGGACGGATGTACCATGCTATAATGTATGGAAAAAATATGATGGGCTCTTATGCTTCTCAACTGGATGTACATCAGCGCTGGGCTGTAATTGCCTATATTAAACAAGTACAATCTCAAAACGGAGGCGCGCCGTTTACTATGGGAGCAGATGCAGTTGAAGGTGCAACAGCGGAAGTGGCACAAGTGTCGCCGGTAGTAGATACTGCACAGGCCCAGGCTCATTAAATCGATATTACCGTAGTATTTATACTACTCTTGATAATTTTTAATTATAAATGCTCTATTAAGGCTTAATATTATGATTACGGAACGTTTTGAAGTACCATCCCGCTTAAAGTCTACAGGATTGGGTTTACTGATTATCGGCATTTTGACGCTGATAGTTGGTGGTCTGTCTTTACTGGGAGGTACAGAACATGATCAAGCTCGTTTTTGGACTGTATTGTTACAAAACAGTGTATTTTTCCTGTTTATCACTACTATTTCCATATTTATTATGGCAGCAGCCGGTTTGGCTCAGGGTGGTTGGATAGTTGCCTATCGCCGTATTCCGGAGGCTATTGGTGCCAACGTTTGGATTTTCGGCATTATTGCCCTTGTAGTGCTTTTTACTATTGTTTTTGTTTTGGGCGACCATAACCCGGTTTTTCACTGGGTTAATCCTAAAGGAGACAAAATACTGGAAGGAAAATCTGCTTTTCTGAATAAAGGAATGTTTGCCGGGTTTTCGATAGTGACTGTTGGGGCATGGAGTTGGTTTGGCCTGAAATTCAGATCGATGTCCTTGGCGGAAGATAACGCAACAAAAAATACGACAAAGATTTATTGGAAAATGGTAGCCATGAGTGGAGCATTCCTGTTCGTGTATGCATTAACGATGATGAGCACTACACCTTGGTTTTGGATTATGAGCATAGATGCGCACTGGTACTCTACTTTATTTAGTTGGTATGTGTTTGCCAGTTCTTTTGTAAGCGGCATGGCATTGATCCTGTTATGGACCGTATATTTGAAGAACAGGGGTAACATGGAGTTTGTGACGAAAGAGCATTTACACGATTTAGGTAAGTTCATGTTCGCTTTCAGTATCTTCTGGACTTATCTTTGGTTCGCTCAGTTTATGCTGATCTGGTATGCAAATATTCCTGAAGAAACTACTTATTTTAAAATCAGGATGCAAGGACCTTATGCCAGCTTCTTTTGGTTGAACCTGATCTTGAATTTCGTTATTCCTATTTTGATTTTAATGACCAGACCCAGTAAGCGTAATTATTTCACAGTTGTGTTTATTGCCCTGGCCATTATATTCGGACACTGGTTGGATTTCTACCTGATGACAATGCCTGGTCCGCTTCAGGAAAACTGGCATCTGAGCTGGTATGAATTGGGTGTTCCCTGCGGTTTTGCCGGAATCCTGATCTTAGCAGTATCCAGAACGTTATCAAAAGCAAATCTGATTCCACAAAACCATCCTTTCCTTAAGGAAACGTTGATACACGTAAGCTAGGAAAAGGTAGTCGGAATAAGGATTTAGTGGAATTATAAAATAATAATAAAGCCCTGTAAAGGGTAGGGTATAAAAAAAAATAAGCAATGTCGGGATTAATTGTTACCGCCTTAGTTGTACTGGTTTTTATAGTTATCTATCAAATTGCAAAAGCCAGCGAATTAGCAACCATTTTACGTGGTGAGGAGAAGGTTCAGCTGCAAACCAATCGCCTGATGGCTTGGCTAATGCTTGCTTTCTTTGTCCTGGGTTTGATCGGTATCTATAAATGCCATGTCGATTTGATAGATAAAATGTTGCCGGAGTCCGCTTCGGTGCAGGGCGATAATTACGATCAAATGTTGATAGTAACTTTGGCATTAACCGGTTTCGTTTTCTTTGTAACGCATATTGCTTTATTTTATTTTATATTCCGTTATCAGTCTACTCCCGGTCGTAAAGCTTATTATTATTCACACAACAACAGGCTGGAAGTTTTGTGGACTACGGTTCCGGCTTTGGCCCTGGTGACACTGGTTGTAATCGGGTTAAAAAACTGGTTTGCGATGACGGATAAACCGCCTGCAGATTCTATGGTGGTGCAGATCATGGGTAAACAGTTTAACTGGATTATCCGTTACCCCGGCGCTGACGGTGTTTTAGGCAAAACAGATTTCCGCCTGATTAATGACGCGAACAACGTTTTGGGATTGGATTGGAACGATCCTGCTGCTAAAGACGATATTATTGTAGAAAATGGTGAAATGCATATCATTAATAAGCGTAATGTTCACCTCGTTATCAATTCACGTGATGTGATACATGACGTAGGTCTGCCCCATTTCCGTATGAAGATGGATGCTGTGCCTGGTATCACCACCACGATGTGGTTTACACCCAAGTTTACTTCGGAGGAGATGAAGAAGAAGACAAAAAATCCTGATTTCGTTTATGAAATAGCATGCGATCAGATGTGTGGTAAGGGCCACTATTCTATGCGTGGTACCGTCATCGTTCAGACAGAGGCTGAGTTTAAAGAATGGATAGGCGGACAACCATCTTATTATTCATTGCATAACGAAGCTAAGCCCGCTGTACCGGCGGAAACAGAGCCAGCAGACAGCGCTAGCACAGGTGGCACTGCTATGCAGGTATCTACTATTTACTAGGATAGCGCGCATATAACAGACGTTTAGGACATAATTATTAGAAATGATTGCTCTTTTATAAGGGCCGGAAATATAAACACAAAAATGAGTAACGAAGCAACCATCGGACAAGCGCATGCTGCGCACGCACACCCGGATTCACACGGACATGCACATGGTCATGAGCATCATGAACAACACTTTATTATGAAGTGGATCTTCAGCATGGATCATAAGGTTATCGCGAAGCAATATTTGATCACCGGTATCATATGGGCTATAGTGGGGGCCTTGTTCTCTGTTTTCTTCCGTTTGCAGTTAGGTTTCCCCGAGGATACATTTCCCATTATGGAAAAGTTCCTGGGACATTGGGCTAAAGGCGGCAAGTTGACTCCCGAATTTTATTATGCATTGGTTACTATGCATGGTACGATCCTGATCTTTTTCGTACTGACTGCGGGTTTAAGTGGTACTTTCAGCAATCTCTTAATTCCTTTGCAGATCGGTGCTCGCGATATGGCATCGACCTTTATGAATATGTTGTCTTATTGGGTGTTCTTTATCTCCAGTGTGATTATGTTTGCTTCCCTTTTCGTGCAAACGGGACCAGCAGCCGGGGGATGGACTACTTATCCGCCGTTGAGTGCTCTTAAGGAAGCTTCTTTGGGCTCGGGTATAGGCATGGACCTTTGGTTGATCTCTATGGCGTTGTTCGTAGTGTCGCAGTTATTAGCTGGATTGAATTATATTACCACGATCCTGAACATGCGCACCAAGGGAATGAAAATGACGCGTATGCCTTTAACAATGTGGTCTTTCTTGTTTACGGCTGTTCTGGGTGTTCTTTCGTTCCCTGTATTATTGTCCGGTTTTGTATTGCTTATTTTTGATCGTCATGCCGGTACCAGCTTCTATCTTTCTGAGATCTTCATAGGAGGTAAAGCGTTGTCCCATATCGGCGGTTCTGCAATTCTTTATCAACATCTTTTCTGGTTCCTGGGGCATCCGGAGGTATATATCGTAATGTTGCCGGGTATGGGTATGGCTTCTGAGATTTTATCTACGCACAGCCGCAAGCCAATCTTCGGTTATCTGGCGATGATCATTTCTCTTTTGGGTATTACCTCATTGGCCTTTGTAGTATGGGCGCACCATATGTTTGTTACCGGTATGAGTCCTTTCCTGGGCGGTATATTTGTGTTGCTGACCCTACTGATTGCGATACCTTCGGCCATTAAAGTATTTAACTGGCTGACTACTATATGGCGCGGTAACCTTAAGTTTACTGTTCCTATGATGTTTGCTTTAGGTTTCGTATCCCTGTTTATCTCTGGTGGTCTTACCGGTATTTTTCTGGGTAACTCCGCATTGGATATTCACCTGCACGACACTTATTTCGTAATTGCCCACTTCCACCTTGTAATGGGGGTAAGCTCGTTCTTTGGTATGTTTGCCGGAATTTATCATTGGTTCCCAAAAATGTTTGGGCGCTTTATGAATAATACACTGGGTTATATACATTTCTTTGTAACCCTTGCAGGCGCTTATCTTATTTTCTGGCCGATGCACTATGAAGGTTTTGCGGGTATGCCTCGCCGTTATTATGATTATAGCGCCTGGGAATCTTTTAAACAATTCGGTTCTTTGAATGCGTTCATCAGTATAGTTGTTATTATCGTGTTCTTTGCACAATTGGTGTTTGTGTTTAACTTCTTTATCAGCATCTTTAAAGGACGTAAGGTTACTTCACCTAATCCCTGGGGATCTACTACACTGGAGTGGACAACGCCAATCAATCCTGGTCATGGTAACTGGGAAGGCGACATTCCTGAAGTACACCGCTGGCCATATGACTATAAGGATGATGGCAATGGTAACGACTTCGTACCGCAGCATATTCCTTTGAAACCCGGCGAAGAAGGGCATTAGAATTTAGTCAAAGGAAAAGAGAAGTGCGCGATTTTTGAGGCTAGTGTAGGAGAAATGGATTGTAATAATAGAAATGGCTACCGGTAATGGGTAGCCATTTTGCTGTTTGGCCATTTTGCCTGAATAAGGGATCCTTTACTTATTATCGCCGGGGATGTTATACTTCAAGCGGCATGGTTTTTGGCTTTTGAGTAGGAAAGAATTTGGGTTTAATAAAGGAGTGTATTGTGACCGTCTTTATATTTTTGATTTATGGTTTGGAGGGTGACCATTCCTGGTGTAATGTTTATAAAAACAGGATTATTTTCACGCAAAGGCGCAAAGGAGGCGCAAAGGCGCAACGTTTGGGAGCGTTCCTTAACAAAGCATTTATACTCATTGCAGGTTAATGCGCCAGCGCTGCCGGGCAGTGGGGAATAACCTGTTGTGGTATGCATTTTTTAGCATTTTCTCAAAAGTGTGTGCCTTCTTTGTAATATCTAAAGTGCACCTTTTTATCCCGGCTAAAGTATAGCACCAGATTGTCTTAAGGATTGATTGGAATAAGGTAAAGGAAGGGGTAGTGCCTCAGGTAGTCGGGAAGCGTGGCATAGTCATTTTCGAGGGCGGCTATATATACTTTTCGTTGCTGCAGAATGTGGAGCTGCTCCGGGGATAAGGTTTCGTAAGCCATTATCCTTTTATTGTAGAACATAAAGGATGGGCAGTCTGAAACATTTACGACTACTTGTATAGAACTGGGGATGAGGGGGCCTGCCTGTTTGTAAAACAAGGCGCGTTTAATGGCATAGTTTCGTTCTTCGTTGACGGAAGATTGGTCGCCTATGATCTTCTCCGGTTTGGCGGATAATACCCATACTCCTATCAGAAAAGGTAATACCAGGTAGATTTTCCTTAGCCGTATCAAGACAAAGCGCAGGCTATAAGCCATGTACATAAAGACAAAGGGGGCAATAAAGAATATATGGCTTACAACCTTTGTTTGCACGATAAAAGACCAGAAGGAGAAGACGAATAGCGCCCCCAGGGCGATAGGCAGGGCCATATCTTTTCGACGGACCTTCGATCGGAAACAAAGATAGATGCCAGGGAAAATAAGGAGGAATATACCCTCTCCAAATAGCTGTGGAAAGCGCTTCAGGAAAAAAAAGGCATTTCCGGAATGTCCTTCCAGTGTCTCAGTAATATGCCGTTTATTGAAAGTATATTCATAGGCAGCTTCACGAGGAAAGGCATGGAGAATATAGATTTGCCAGGGAATAAAGACTATACAGCATATTAATAATGCTATTAGGAAAGCAAGTATGGAGCGCCACTGTATTCGGCGCCTCACCGTCAAGGCAGTTTTAAGCCCCCAGATAAGGAATATGAAAAGACCAATAAGCCATTTCACGAGGATAGCTGCGCCTGCAAACAGACCGGTTAAGACAACCCAGTGCCATTTTTTGCTTTGCTCGTAACGTATCCAGGACCAAACACTGGCTAAAGTATACCATTGCAAAGCAATATCATTATGGTCCATGCTTCTTATGCCCGCCACCAGCTCCAGGTGGAAGTTTGAAAAACAAAACAGTGCCGCACTGAGTAATGCGATTGATCTATGTCTGCTAAGATACCGGACGATCTGGTACACCATGGGTATCATGAACGTGCCCATAAGAACGCTGGGGTAGCGAACGGCATATTCTGTAATACCAAATAGTTTGAGACTAAGTGATATTTGTGCTAAAAACAAAGGCTGTTTATGAAGCCAGATATGTGACTGTGTCCAATTGGTTATATCAGCAGGAAATACCGGCTGGCTGCGCAGCATAGGTTTAAAGGGATGCTCAATCATATTACGGGCTACCAGGGCATGGAAACGCTCATCCCATATATGCAGGAAGGGGTCTATATGAGCCATATATAACCGGATAAGGAAGCCCAGCATGGTTAACAGTACAATGGAAAGAGTATAGATATTGGATCTGGAAAGGTTGGGGTAATAATTCATAATGATATTATGCGAATTCAATCCGGCATGCTAAAATAGAATATTTAATAAAATTAACGTAGAATACAGGGGGAGACCCGGGTAAACTGATGCCGTGCTAGAGGGCTCTATAAAAGAAGGACAAGCCTTGTTCTGACCGGTCGTAAATACCTAACTTTGCCTTTATTTTCTTTTATATTTTTGTATGCGTTACCTATTATCCTTTTTTCTTATCTTGCTGTTTACCCGGAATATTTGTGCACAAAACAACCCTGGAGATTATAGAATATATAGTGCCTCTTTGCAAAAGGAAGTAAGTATCCAGGAGCTGGTAGAGCAGTTGCACCCGGGTGAGGCGCTGATATTTGGAGAACAACACGATGATTCTATCGGCCATCTCTTGGAAACCGCAATATTCAAGGCTTTGCAAGTACGCTTTGGTGGTGACCTTATACTCGCTATGGAACTGTTTCTGCGGGATGTACAGTATATTGTTGATGAATATCTTGCCGGATTGATCAGCGAAAAGAATTTTATTAAAGAGGCAAGAGCCTGGGATAGCTATAGTAAGGATTACAAGCCTCTGGTAGAATGGGCCAGGGAGAAAGGATTAAGAGTTGTGGCGGCCAACGCCCCCGCCCGGTACACCAACCTGGTGACCCGGAAAGGGCTGACCGCGTTAAATGGATTAAACCGGGATGTAAAACGGAATTTAATAGCACCTCTACCGGTAGATACACTTAAGGGTAGTTATTATGACCGCTTTTTGGAAACGATGGGTGGACATACTATTCCGGGTATGAACCTGTACCAATCACAAAATTTTTGGGATGCAACTATGTCCTGGTCGGTGCATCAGGCCTTAAAAACTTCTAAATCTACGGTAGTATTTATGATGAACGGACGGTTCCACAGTGACTATCATAGCGGCATGGTGCATCGCCTGATCCATGACTACAAACGGAAAGTGCTCACAATAAGTTGTTTTGCTTCGGCTGACCTGGAACAACCGGATTGGGAAAAATATCAGGAGATTGCAGACTTTGTTATCCTGACCAGGACTGTAGAAAAAGACAGTTCGGCACCGGCAGCCCGGTAATTTTTTCGGAATGACTATGTTATTAAGTCAGGAGTGTACGCCAAAGTTACAAAACTGTTTGTAGTGGGACATCAGGGGGAATTGAAGCCCACCGCTACAAATAATAAATGACCGGCCGGCGCCCCGAGCTAAGCGGTTAATATGAAG
>JBEBWN010000103.1:0-11075 GCA_040392235.1 Taibaiella helva
CAAACTTTTTTTGAAAGTTTTTTCACCTAACCACTTCCCAGAATTTTGTAAAAGAGCTCCCCTTTTTCAACACACAAATACTGCTTTGTTGCAAAAGGAGTGCGAAGGTAAGAGAACAGTGCATAAGAAGCAAATTTATTTTTAAAGTTTTTTTGAAAATAGACAGAAAAGTACGCTCAAAGCCAGTGGCATAGGAGTGGAAAGTAATACAGCCGGAATAGAATATATTGCTAAAAGGCAGGAAGGCTTCGAGATGGGATTATGTCGCCTGCCGGGGGCTTATTAAAGGGTATACCGGTTTGCCGACTCTTTTCGCCCGGCTAAATGGCGCTACGGCGCCGCAGCAGGAGCCAATACGATGGTTCCATGTTTGCAATAGCACTGCGGAACACAAGGATCATAGCGCAAAAATGGTATGAAAAAGGGGCAACAACACAAAAATGAAAAATAATCAGCCAAAAGCATCCTCTTGTATTACGGCTTACTTGGCTTTTTTGAAGCAGATGAATACCTTTTATGTTGGGCAAACACTACAAAGCCTGTACCCTACCCCATGTCTTTTTCCCTTTCGGGCTTTAACTCCGGCCTAATCAATATCCATACGGATACGCCAATGCTTTGGAAGATAGTTGTTCATACGGTTCGGCAACCATTTGCCCCAGCCCAGGGCCAAACCTTCATACCGGGCTGTTTGCCAACCCTTTTGCGTATGCTCTCTTTTTACTTCTTCCTTTTTTAAATATAATAAGGCCTCATCTTTTGAAAGCGCCACCCCGGGGACATCTGCCGACAGATGAATACTCAAACTCAGCTCATGGTCGGGAATACAATCGCGCAATGCAAGTTTGCCTAATGCCGTTCCTCCTTTTTTTACCCGGAGCAGGGCGTGTAATAAGTAATAATCTTCCCGGTGGTCGGGATGAATAGCGTAGTAAACATCATTTTTGCATATAGCCGTAAAGGAAGTATCCAGCCAATGGCTCCAACGCATAGATTCCTCTTTCCCTTTTTTATCAGTGGCCTTAGCGGATTTCCCATGCTTGCGGGTCAGCGGTTCCCCCTCCTCCTCTTCCTTCCGAAATGCTGCCAGAAAAAAGCCTTCTCCTTTTAACAACCAGGGATTAAACCGGTAGCCGTAAGCTCCCTTCTGCGGAGATATTGTTTCCTGTACATGCCATTCCGGATCCAGCGGGATGGCGCAAGTGCTCATTGCAAATTGGTCACATAACCAATCAGCAATCATTTCGTTCTCTTCCGGAGAATAAGAACAGGTGGCATACAACAACAAACCACCCTCTTTCAATGCAGGCAATACATCGGCCACAATCCTTTTTTGCCTTTCTGCACAAAGTTTAACATGATCCACAGACCACTCCTCAACAGCCTTAGGGTCTTTTCGCCATAAACCGGAACCGGTACAGGGTGCATCGACCAGGACGACATCGAAATATCCCTTCAGCGCCGAAAAGTCTTTCGCATCATTATGGGTTACCCAGGTATTCATCTGCCCCCATCGGGTCATATTCTCTACCAGTATAGCGGAGCGTTGCTGGATCACTTCGTTGGCGATCAGCAGATCTTCCTCCTGCAACAGTGAGGCCAGCAAAGTACTTTTGCCGCCGGGAGCCGCGCACAGATCCAAAACCCGCAAAGGCCCTTTTCGATCCAACAGGGAAGAAAAAGCATGTCCTACAAACATTGAGGAGGCTTCCTGGACATAGTAAGCACCGGCATGAAACAGTGGATCCAAGGTGAACACCGGCCTGCCCGGCAAATATTTGCCCCACCCGAACCAGGGAACACTTTCACAATCTTTTGCGGCGTCGGACGGTTTCCCCGGATGCAAGCGGATAGAAGTAACAGCCGGTTGGCTATGAGCAGCCTCAATAACCTGCTCGTCCCAGCCGTCTTTACCGGGAACCGGGCTGAGCAATGGAATGATCTTTTTTATTTTGTCTGACACCAATCTGTATACTTATGGAATAATTATTTAAAGGCCTATGCCGATACCCATTTCAAAAAGTTCGGCGGTAGCCATATGTGTTTTAAGCATTGCTGACAAAAATACCTCTTTGCATAAACCTTTTTCTTTTTGCACCAGGTACAGATTTCCCCCCAGTTTCTGATAGAATTTCTCATTCTGTTCCGCCATTCTTCTCAAATAATATCCCGCCTGGAATACCAAACCGACCCGTCCTAACAGAAATTCATGGCCGGCAAATACGGCAATCTGGGTTGCATGGTCCATTTCATGGCCTGGAAAATGCTCCTTACTTTTTAAATAAGAGTATTTGGCCTTATTAAAGTAAATATCCACGCCTGCCAAAACCTTATTTTTACTCCAATACCGTTTGCTGGTAAATAAAGCGATGCTGTACACCGGGTATAAAGGCCCGTCTGCCGGGCTGGCTTCGATAAAAGCTATGCCCGCATGCGCCTGCAACAACCAACGATTGCTCAAAGGTTGCAGATCCCGCTGCAATTTCCGGGGCCTGGAGCTAACGGGGGCATAACGCAGCCCCAGGTGAGCGCCAAAAGTATTTATGCCGAGATTGGGTTGCTGGAAAGCAGCATTAGAAACATGGGTGAAGTTAAACCCGGCCTGTAAGGCCCAATGCTCGTCCATATGCCAACGCATATCTGTAGCAAAAGGGCTCATATTGTTCCAATGCCCGCCTATCGCTACATTTTCCGTATTGGGTTCCGGCAAGCGCTGATATGGCTTACTGACATAACAAACGCCCATACCTGCCCTGACGGTCCATTTCAGCTTTTCGCCGCGAACCAGGGGCAACTGTAGCGTGGGATAGAGGCCAATGGCCTCTCCATACACCTGAGGATCATTGTAATTGATATACATGATCCCAAAACCGATAACGGGATAATTGCGCCTTTGCTGCCAATCCTTCTGCCCGTAAGTTTGTTTAAAAAAGTTCAGGGAAACGGCATATATGCGATCTGAAATGGGACCTGTAAACTTCGGCGTATGTTTTATCATTTTGCCTGCTACCACATTACTCTCTATGCCAAATCCACTCCAGGCGGGGTTCGACTGAGACCGGGAACAAAGTGGGCTATTAAGGCAACAGACAAGCGAAAGGATAAAAAGGCCAATACGCATGAAGATTGATTATTTATATATCTTATATTTTGCCCAACCCCATTTATGCAGACGGTGTTGTATGGATACCCGCAATACGCCCCGGCCATATTTCATACTCCTGCTGAAGTTAATACTGGAAGCTTCTTCAAAATACTTTGTGGGACATGTGATTTCTGCTATCTCGTATCCTTTCATAAAGATCTGGGATAACATCTCATTATCAAAAACAAAATCATCATTATTCGCCAGGAAATTAATATTGCGCAGCACCTCGCCCGAAAAAGCCCGGTAGCCGGTATGGTACTCGCTTAATTTTTGACCTATAAGTATATTCTCGAACAAAGTGAGGAACCGGTTGAAGATATATTTATACATCGGCATACCGCCGTTCAAGGCGCCTTTACCCAGTATACGGGAACCCAGCACTACCGGGTACAGGTCCTGTGCAATAATATAGCACATAGACGGTATCAGTTTGGGAGTATACTGGTAATCAGGGTGCAGCATGATCACAATATCTGCTCCCAGTTCCAATGCCCGGGTATAACATGACTTCTGGTTGCCTCCATAGCCTTTATTCTGTTCGTGGCGGATAATGTGCCTGATGCCCAGATTCCGGCCCACTTCTGAAGTGTTGTCGCTGCTATGGTCATCTACCAGCACTACTTCATCAACAATATCAAACGGTATTTCATTATAAGTACGTTCCAGGGTTTTTGCCGCATTATAGGCAGGCAATACAACAACAATTTTTTTTCCGTTAAGCATTAATTGTTACTATTTGTAATATAATAATTTTATGCGGCAATCCTCTAAAATTTCATAATCGGGCGTTAAAGATAAGAAGTTCGTTCTTATTCCGGTAAATTCCTTATACCCCCCGGGGTACCATACCCGTTGTGACCAGGTTGCTGGTGGCTTTTGATAATAGCATCCCTTTTTCATTAAAAACCTCTACTTCTGTGTTGATGATCTTTTTTCCATGGCGAACTATTTTCGCGGTTGCCCGCACCAACTCGCCTTCGGCAGCAGCATACAAAAAATCCACATTCAGGGAAACACTGGTATAAAAAGATTCTGCCTCCAGGCTTACCACAGCCCAACCAATGGCTTCGTCAATAATAAGCGACATCATGCCTCCGTGTATATTGCCAAAAGGATTGCACATTTCTTTGCGGATCCGTACCGCTATCGTAGCCATTCCCTGCTCTACCGCCAACAGTTTAGGACTAAGCCAGTTACCAGCCGGTGACCGGGAATCTGTTATCTCCTGCCCTATCCTATCCTTCAACTTAGCCAGAACCGTACCGACCATATTCAATTACATAAAATTTTAAATGTTGCAAAGCTACAATCTATTATCTTTGTTTCCACTAAAAAATGTACGAAGTATGACCATTACGCAACTAGAATATGTTGTATCTGTCGCAACTTATAAAAGCTTTGTTGCTGCAGCGGAGAAAAGTTTCGTAACACAGCCTACGCTCAGCATGCAAATACACAAGCTGGAGGAAGAGCTTAATGTAAGGATATTTGACCGGAACAAGCACCCTATCAGCACAACAGAAATCGGCGAGGAAATAGTAAAACAGGCGAAGATTGTACTGGCCGAATCAGCGAAAGTCGTAGAATTGATCCAAAGCAGGCAGGGCTCCGTTGCTGGCTCTTTCCGAATGGGCATTATACCAACACTTTCCCCTTACATACTGCCACAACTACTGGAAAACCATGCTAAAGCCCACCCGGAGCTAAAATTGATAGTAACGGAATTACAAACCCAGGATATCATCCGCAAATTAAAGGATGACGAACTGGACTGTGCCTTACTAAGTACACCGCTCGAAGACAACCGGATTAAAGAGTATCCCTTGTTCTACGAATCGCTTATCGCCTATTTCGGAGCTGGCGAAAAAGCTTTAGAGAAACGTATGATTACACCGGGGGACATTGACATGCAAAAAATGTGGATGCTTAATGAGGGCAATTGCCTGCGCAACCAGATCATGAACCTTTGCAGCGAGCATATAGAGAAACTACAGGAAGACCGTCCTTATCAATACGAATCGGGGAATGTGGAAACGCTCCGGAAAATGGTGGATAAGAACGGAGGCGTGACCATTCTGCCCGAATTAGCTACTTTCGAATTTTCCGAAGATCAAAGTGAGTACCTGCGCTACTTTGAACCGGAGGAGCCAGTCCGGGAAATCTCTCTAATTACAAACGACCACTTTGTGCGCCTATCCGTATTGCAAACCTTAATGGATGAAATATTAAAACTGGTGCCAGAGAAAATGAGGGTGCAAAAGAAGAACAGAAAGATTTTAAGAATACAAGCTGCCAAACTTTAGGTCGCTATATCACGTTGCGTTACATAAAAATAGCCGGGAAAAGATAGTCTCTTTCCGGCTATTTTTATGGATGCTTATCCGCCATACTGCTTCGGGTAAACAGCGCCGGAAAAGGAAATCGCCCTTATTACTGTAATGTATATTTTTCCAGCAGGTCGCCTGCGTAATTGTTCACCTTCTGCAAATACCGGAAAGCCTCCAGGCCCTGAATTGCCCTAATCCATTGTTCTTCATCCGGAAAGGTTTGTTCAATTTTCACTTCTATAGTATTGTAACTCCCCGGAGCGCCGGAAAAATAGTCCTGGACAAATAAGGCCAGTTCCTGTTCATTAAGGTTTTCGCCCCTGAAGGGTGCTATACCTGTTTTTACTTTTCTGTTGTTGTAGTGGACCGCAAAGGAAAATGTACAATATTGCATTCTGTCAGTATTTTAATACGCAAAAATAATCTTTATTTATTTGAGGTATCGTTTTTTTCCAGGCAAATCCGGAAACATAGAAAGCTTAAGCCATTTATTTTCCGTTGTCTATCGGCACTGAGTCCCATACCGGCTTAATGCATTGCATCAGCCATATCCACCTTTTGCTTTCCCTGTTTGATCAACAGGATAAAAGGCACACAAATCAGAAACATGATGCCTATGTAAAGAAATACATCCATATAGGTTAATACAACCGCCTGCTTCATCAGCGAGCCGTCCATCATTCTATATGCAGCAGCAGTCGCCTGGTTAGGCGGCATACCTGCCGACATAAATCTGGCTTCTAAGCCCTTTAGTTGTTGCTGTACCTGCAGGTTATCTGCGGTTACGTTGCGCAAAAGGTCGCTGCGGTGAGTGGCATTGCCCATGGTCATAAATGTGGTGATCAGTGCAATTCCGAATGAACCGCCCAGCTGCCGCATCATACCGGTAAAAGCGGCGCCCTGCCCTATTTCCTGCCCCTTAAGGGTAGACAGCGCCATAGTGGAAACCGGAATGAACAACATACCCATGGCGACCCCACGTAGCATCAGCATCCAGAAAAATGCCTCCTTGCTGGTATCCGGTGTCAGTATATTGTGCCCCCAAAGGCTATAGAGGAAGAAAAGGAACATACCCAATGCCGCAATAAACTGCGGCTTAACACCCCGTTGTAGCAGCTGCCCGATGATCGGCATCATAAAGGCAGTCATCAGGGCCGCCGGGATCATAATCATTCCCGCTTGTTGTGCATTCCAACCCAGAGAATTTTGCAGGTACAGGGGTACGATAAAAGTAGAACCATACAAACCAAACCCCATAATAAAGGACAATATTGTGCCGATCCGTAGATTTCCATTTTTCAAAACCCGCAGTTCTACTATAGGATTTTTATAAGTCAGCTCCCGCCAGATAAAGAAGTAAAAACTAACCAGCGCCACAATGATCAGAACAGTGATTGTAGGACTGTTGAACCAATCATCTTCCTGCCCCCGCTCTAAAACATATTGCAAAGAGGCTACCGCGGCGGCAAGAAATATTATACCCCACCAATCAATTTCACTGGTCGATTTTTTTTCTGCATATTTAGGGCTGCGCACAAACTGCAGGGTAAGCATACAGGCTATAATACCGATGGGAATATTGATATAAAAGATATAGGGCCAGCTAAAATTTTCTACGATATAGCCGCCTAAAGGTGGTCCAAGAGTAGGACCAATAATAACGCCTAAACCATAAATAGCCTGCGACATGCCCCGCTTTTCCGGTGGCCAACTTTCTGTAATAATAGTTTGCGATGTCACCAGCAACGCTCCACCCCCAACGCCTTGCAGGAAGCGAAACAAGATCAACTCCCACATGGTGCTGGCATTACCGCATAAGAAAGAGCACACGGTAAACAGGATAATAGAGACTGCGAAATAGTTACGTCTGCCAAACTGCTGTGAAAGCCAGCTGGTCATGGGCACCACAATAACATTTCCTATGGCATAGGCTGTAATAACCCAACCGATCTCGCTCAGGGTAGCGCCCAGGTTTCCCTTCATATCATTGAGCGCCACATTGATAATGGTGGTATCTACAATTTCGAGCAGGGCGCACAAAATAGCTGTAATGGTGATGATCGCCCTGCGGCTGCCATACTCCACTAATGATTCCTGTTGCATAATTATGGGAACAACTGTTATTAATTCAAATGAACGTCGACCAGCACATTCATACCTGCCCTAAGCTGTTGCAGACGTTCATCTTTCGAATCGGAGAAATCAATCTTAACCGGTATGCGCTGTACTACTTTTACAAAGTTCCCGCTGGCATTGTCCGGTGGTAAAAGCGAAAATTTAGAGCCTGTAGCCGGACTAAAGGAGGTTACACGCCCGTCAAACTCATGATCAGGAAAAGCATCTACCTTGATAGATACTTTCTGGCCTGCCTTCATTTTACCCAATTGCGTTTCTTTAAAATTGGCTACTACCCACTTTTGGCCCGCAGGAATAATGTTGAACAGTGACTGCCCGGCCTGCAGTAATTGACCTGGTTGTAAATTGACCCGGGATATCTGGCCATCGGCTGCCGCTGTTATTACCGTATAACTCAAGTTAAGCTGCGCTGCTTCCAGTTCTGCATCTCTTTGGGCTATAGCGGCATGGGCCACGGATACCTGCTTGGAGGTAACCTCTTTTTGGGTACCGATAGCTGACGTCTGGCGTAAAGCGCTTTGCTTTTGGGCATTCAGGATATCCAACTGCCGCTCTGCGGTTTGTTTAGCAGCCGAAGCCTGCTCAAATTGTTGTTGGGTAATACTATGATCCTTTATCAGATTCTGATAGCGTTCAAAATCCTGGCTGGTACGCCACAGGTTTACCTTAGCCGCCTCAATCTGCGCTTCAATAGTATAAATATTGGCTTCCGAAGAAGAAACATTAGCTTTTACTACCGGGATGCCTGCACCTGCCACCGCTGCATTGCTCTGTGCTGCCGCTACCGCAGCTTCTGCCTCAGCAACCCTGATCCGGAAATCGCGGTCATCCAGTACCAGGAGCGTATCGCCCTTATGGACAAGCTGGTTATCTTTAACCCTTATTTCTTTAACATAGCCGGACACACGGGGTATTACCGGACTAATTAAGGTTTCTACCTGCGCATCTTCTGTTTCTTCATGACGGAGACCATGCATGTATTTCACAACGCCATAAGTACCACCGGCAACAACAAGCGCTCCAAATACTATGGCAAATCTCCTGCTCTTTGCTTTGTTTTTACTATCTGCCGGTTGTGTTTGATTGTTTTCCATTGCTAACTGTAAGAAGTGTAAATATTTTAGTTAAATGTTCCGCTACAGGCGCCTGTCTTAACGAACCTGCTCTTTTTCTCGGATGACACCTGTTGTTTCCTTTAGTTTATTATAAGCAACCAGGGCATCGGCTTTAGCATACTCAAAATTGATACCCGCCTGCAAATACGCCACATCCGCATCCAGAAGATCTGTTGTTGTGGCCAGCGCATTGTCGTACTTATTTTTTGTAATACGGTAATTTTCCTTTGCCTGCTCCAGGGCTTTGGTATGTACCTCTATCTTTTTCAGATTTTCCACATAGTTCTGATATGCCTGATGCACCTGCATACGGATCTGGTCATCCAGCTGGGCAAGGGCCCAATGCATCTGCTCCTGCCTTGCACGCGCCTGTTTCACTTTTGCCCCGTTCTTATATAAAGCAGCAAGATTATAGTTAAGTCCTATTCCCACGTTCACAGCATTGGTTACCGTTAATAATCCCGGCACGTCCGCCGCTACATATCCGCCGGTAAGTGCTACAGAAGGATAATACTCCCCTTTGGTCGCTTTCAAATCGGAAACCCCGGCCAGCTCTCTTTGTTGTAAAGCCCCGTAGTCGGAGCGGCTGGCCACCGCCGTTGTTTCCCAATCTTCCAGGCTGTTAGCCGCGGGCAATCTGCTTATTCCGCTGGTATCCAGTCCCAGCTCGGTCTGTTCATCCAGCCCCAGCATCAGGTCCATATTAAAATTGGCTATATTCCGGTTATTAACCGCATCAGTCAGGGCAAGCTCTACATTCGACTCCTGCAATTGTGCCTTCAGCAGGTCGTTGCGCGCCAGTAGTCCATTAGCCTCCATATTGCTGAAATCAGCCACCCTTTGTTTGGCCTGTTTCAGGTTTTCATTCACCAGATGCACAGCCGCCTGGGCTTTGTACAGATTGTAATAGGCTGCCACCGTATTTTGAATCAGCTCTTCCTTATCCCTGCTGGCATCCAACTCTGCTGCTTTTTTCAGATACCGGGCTGATTCGATGCCATTGCGGATCCTAAGCCCGGAAAAAATAGGCAAAGTAGCTGTCGCCATACCATAAACGGCCTGGTCTACCTTTATTTCCTGCGCACCGGCGCCGCCCGTACCTTCTTCCCTCCCCAGTGGCACTTTCACATCAATTGTGGGTTGATTAACCCTTAAGTAGGCCCCCGAAACTTTAACATCGGGGTATTGGCGCAATTTGGCTTCTGACAGGCCGGCTTCGGCCTGCATCACTTTCGCTGCCGCAATCTTTAATCCCTTACTATTTTGGAGGCTAAGCCGGATAGCTTCCTCCAGGTCGATAGACTTAAGAGATTGTGCTGTTACAGAAGAAAAGAATAATGAAAAACAAATTAACGGAAGACCAGCCCTGATCACCCTACTTCTTATTTGTGATTCCATAGGTTAAAAACGCTTTGTACATTACTTTTAAGTGGTTCTTTAATTTTTCCAGGACCTCGGCCTGGTAAGCATCGCCTTCGGCTGGCACAGCTTTTGCATCACAGAGGTATTTATAGTTGGAGAAGAAGTGATTGATACTGCCGATAAGGGTGATCGCCAGGAAACTAACATCAATATTTTTTTGAAAAATACCGGATTTCTGGCCTGCTTTTACCGCTACTTCTATTAAGGTGCGGTTGTGTTGCTTCATATCCCTGATATAATTGTATAACAGGCCGTCCTTTAACAACACCTGTTCTCTCATCATCAGCAAATGGAAACTCCGGTTTTCCACGATAGCATCGACATAAGTATCAATCAGTAAATCAACTTTTTGCAAAGGATCATGTACCCGGGAATGTATAATTGCCCCGATCTTATTCTTCATATTATTGGTATGGTTCAGGAAAATAGCTTCCAGCAACTTTTCCTTGGAACCGAAATAATAAGATATCATCGCTACATTAACATCCGCACGTTGTGCTATATCCCGCACGGAAGTAGCATCAAAGCCTTTTTCTGCAAAAACCTCAAGCGACTGCTTCATGATCCACAGTTGCTTATCGTTTAATCCCTGTTCGCTGCCCATTTACTGATATAGTTGATACTTGCAACCACAAAATTAAACAAACGTTTGAATTAAACAAACGTTTAATTAATTTTAAGAAAAAAATATTCTTCCATATATCCCGTTATATCGCTAACAAACAGGAAATCAGGAGCCTTAAATAGGGCTTGCAGATTAACTGACATCCAATTGAATTTCAACATAGTAACTGTAGAAATTTCCCAATTTAATGCAGGGCGAAAACATCGCAAAGCCGGTAAAATGGTTTGTAAAGCTTGCAGCAGCATAATATAGATAGCCGCAGGTTTCATCTGCGGCTATCTATAGTAAAGCCCTTCCTTTTC
>JBEBWN010000104.1:0-10941 GCA_040392235.1 Taibaiella helva
AATGTGGATGCCCGTGCCCTATAGAAATGACAGCATGACCGCCATACATATCCAGGTATTCTGTTCCGGTGTTATCCCACAGAAGGGAACCCTTGGCTCTTACAATTTCGATATCATTTATCGGATAAACGTCAAATAATTTCATTATTAAAAAAATGAGGCTTTCAAAAATAAGGATTTTAAAAACCGGGTGATTTTATCTTTAAGCCAGCGTCTTCATCGAAGCCAAACATCAGATTCATATTTTGTAAGGCCTGGCCAGACGCTCCTTTAAGCAAATTATCCAAAGCGGAATGAACGACCAGCTTTCCAGAATGATGCTCCAGATGTATTAAACATTTGTTGGTGTTAACAACCTGTTTTAAATGGATAGGTGTATCGCTGACATGGGTAAACCTGGCCTCTTGGTAAAAGTCTTGATAAAGCGCTTTTAATGTCGTCTCCGGAAGGTCGCAGTTTAATGTAGAGCTGGTGAAAATACCGCGGGTAAAATCGCCTCGCCAGGGAACAAACCAGATATCCGGCCCCCTATTATTGTCCTCAGGTAAAACAGCTTCGTTGCCAGCTTGCAGCATAGACTCGGCAATTTCGTAAATATGCTGATGTTGTAGCGTTTTGTAAGCTGATATATTGTTGGCCCTCCAGCTAAAATGTGTAGTAGCGCTTAGTGCTTGCCCCGCTCCAGTACTTCCGGTGACGCCAGTAGTATAAACCTCTTTTAATATTCCAGCTTTTGCCAGTGGCAATAAAGCTAATTCTATTGCAGACGCGAAACAACCGGGATTAGCAATGTTATTCGCATTTTTTATTGCCTCTCTGTTGAGCTCGGGTAAACCATAGGTAAATATCCGGTTTTGATACCGGGCATTTTTTGCCAGCCGAAAATCCTGGGACAAATCTATAATTTTCAACGATTGCGGTAAGGCACTATTATCCAGTGCCTCCTTGGCCGCTCCATGGCCTGCACAAAGAAAAACCACATCTATATCCTCCATGTTACCTCTTTCATCGAACCGTAGCGAAGTATCGCCCAGAAGATCGCTGTGCACCTCATAAACCGGCTTACCTGCATGACTCCGGCTGGAAGCAAAAGCTAATTCCACATTAGGATGATGTATCAACAGACGGATTAACTCGCCTCCTGTGTATCCTGCCGCGCCGATAATACCTGCTTTTATTGTATTCATGATCTAATCGTTTGGAATTTAAAGAAGGAAGAATTAACGCGCTTCTTTTATCTGGTGATAGATAGCTGTTTGATTACCAAATATCTTGCTGAACCCGCGTACATCGGCACCTGTCCAACCGTTGTTCATCTCTCCGTACTGACCAAATTTACCACTCATCAGGTCGTATTCACTTTCTATACCCAGAATAACAAAACGATAAGGCAATAATTGCAGATACACGTCACCGCTCACGTTTTGCTGGCTGCTGCTGAAGAAGGCTTCCATATCGCGCATAACCGGGTCTAGAATCTGCCCTTCGTGTAACCAGTTACCGTAAAATTGCGCTAATTGGTCTTTCCAGCTTAATTGCCATTTTGTAAGTACATGTTTCTCCAGTGCGTGATGCGCTTTTATAATAACCATAGGTGCTGCTGCTTCAAAACCTACACGTCCTTTTATGCCGATAATTGTATCGCCGACATGTATATCCCTTCCAATACCAAATGGACCCGCTATTGCTTGTAAATATTGTATAGCATCGGCAGGATGCGCAAATAATCTATCGTTTACAGCTTTTAACTCTCCTTTTTCAAAAGTTATCTTAATATCCTCACTTTCTGTTTTGGTAACCGCTGTAGGCCAAGCTTCTTCGGGTAGCATTCCCTTACTTTTTAAGGTCTCTCTTCCTCCAACGCTTGTTCCCCAAAGACCTTTATTAATAGAATAGGCAGCCTTTTCGAAATTCATTTCCACTCCTTTACCCTTCAAATATTGTATCTCTTCTTCCCTGCTGAGTTTAAGGTCACGGATGGGAGTCAAAATCTCCACACCAGGAATTAAAATATTAAAGACCATATCGAAACGTACCTGATCGTTTCCGGCGCCAGTGCTGCCATGCGCAACAACATCAGCCCCGATCTTTTTAACGTGCTCTGCTATGTTCAGGGCCTGGCTTAACCGCTCAGCACTGACACTCAGTGGATAAGTATTATTCTTAAGGATATTGCCATAAATAAGGTAGCGGACAATATCTTCATAATAACGATGAACAGCATCAACAGTTGTATGGGTAACTACACCCAATTTGTATGCATGTTGCTCTATAGCGTCCAACTCTTCTGCATTGAACCCTCCTGTATTCACAATAACGCTATGAACTTCGTAACCTAACTCTTCGCTCAAGTACTTTACACAATAGGTTGTATCTAATCCGCCGCTAAAACCTAACACAACTTTTCTTTTTGGTGTCATAATAACCTGATTTTAATTTTTTATTGAAAAAATATAATTGCAGCAATACCTCTTATCCCTTCTTTCAGTTTAACTTTCCTGAAGTTCTTTGAAATTTTGATCTGCTTTATCCTCATGAAACGCTCATAAAGCTTACTATGCTTCTTAAATTCAGCCTTCGTTTCCTCGGGCTTCTTATGGTCCTTAGGATCATATAGCATAGCAGTACACATACAGTTTTTCCGCTGTTTGCTCATCAGGATATCGTAATTTACACAACTCTTGCACCCGGCCCAGAACTGATCATCGTCAGTAAGTTCCGAATAGGTTACAGGCTCATACCCAAGATCACTATTTATCTTCATTACGGCTAAACCTGTTGTTAGGCCGAATATTTTCGCGTCAGGGTATTTTTTCCGGGAAAGCTCAAACACCCTTTGCTTAATCTGTTTTGCTACACCACTTTTCCGGAACTGTGGCGACACGATAAGACCGCTGTTTGCCACGAATTTGCCATGGCTCCATTCCTCTATGTAACAAAACCCTACCCATTCTCCAGAACGGGTAAATGCAATTACAGCCTTCCCCTCCTCCATTTTTTTTGCAATATATTCGGAGCTTCTCGTAGCTATACCGGTGCCTCTCGCTTTCGCCGAATCTGCCATTTCCTGGGTAATGGCAAGTGCATGATGTGTATCGCCACTATGGGCAACACGAACGTCAATTAGCTGTTCCACTAAAATTAAAATTGAAATAAATAAGAAAAACCCAAGATTGATTTATGTATCAATCTCTGTTACAAGTTTCTTGAATCCAAGAACAACCGGGAAAAAGAAGCTAATATCAAAGATTTCGTCGTCGAAGCAATGTCGGGACAACCGGGGAATTAGGAATAACAACAGTACCCTTTACAAAAAGGGGAAACGTAATAACGCTGAATTGTGTAAGAAGCTGGTTCAATTCTGGTAAGCGTGAAATTGGTTGTTATAAATGCTTTTGAGCGGCAAATATACATACTATCAATTGATAATACTATTTTTCTCTTTCTTTTTTTATAAATTAATCATATGATAACATAATATACGCATAAAATCAGTCATATCGCTATTCACAATCATTCAGCATTGAATATTATTGTTCGTATTTCAGTAAACGCTCATCAAATCGTATCGCGCTTCTTATCAATACTCTAACCTGTTTAAAATCAGGATGGGCAGGATTAATTAAATAGTTGTATTCGTCTGGCACCAATACAGAGGGCACTTTTAACAACAAAAAGTCGCCTTCTTCAACAAACTGTCTGCCATAAGCCTGAAGCACATCAGGCGGCGGACTTTCCCGCCAATTGATAGGTAAACGGACCTCATCGATCTGCAAAATAGAATGTTCGGGAACTTCCAAAGCTAGCTGACAATAGTCGCCTACTATCCGGCCGCCAAAATGTACCAAACATTCCAGCATTGCTAAGGAAGCTGCTCCAGCAGTATACAGCAATCTGACGCCCACACTGTTCCAGCGGCCACCATGTAGCGATGCCCCCCGCCCGGAAAGATCACTTATATAATTACAAGCGGCAATTCTAAATACAATCATTAAACCTTAGGTTTATTAAGCGAAAATGCCATGCTCGATTCTGCCCAATTCTTTCATCAGTAGTTCAATACCTAACGAGGTATCTAAAAATTCTTTGGGTTTTTTGTTGCCTAGGGGCATAAGTGAAGTGTTCATCCACTCGTTAAAATATTCCAGGCCGTCAAACACTTCGCTACCCCGGCTATAGAGCCTGGCAAGCTCTATTATGCGTTCCGACTGCTCTTGAGGCAACCGGTCACTATCGTTGTAGCGTCGCAAGGTGCGATCTGAAACATGGATAATATCAGACATTTCGGCTACCGTAATGCCTGTATGCAACATTAAATTGTTCATCGCTTCTTTGGGAATACCTTCTCGGATGAGGTCGATAAAATCATTGTCGTTCTTTATTGCTTTAAATTGAGCATTACCCTGCATGCCCAATATAGCAACAGCACCATTTATAGGCTTAGTGATATACGCAATAGCTGGTTCTTTGAGTTCAGAAACCGGAGTAACTTTCTTAGAAGAGTATTTTTTGGAGGGCTTGTTACTATCTTGTTTCATAGGAAACGGAATTATGTCCCAAAAATACGGACATTTTTCCATTTTTCATATTTTCTCAAAAATTATTTTTATTCTCTTATTTATATAATTTTGCGCCGTTTAGTCAATGCACCGTCCGGTATTGATTCAGTCATTTTTTGTTTTATTTTACTTTAGTTATGCAACGTATATACTTTGATAATGCCGCCACAACAAGCCTTGATGCTACCGTACTGGAGGCTATGATGCCCTTTCTTACAGAAAAATTTGGCAACCCTTCTTCCATTTATTCCTATGGCCGGGAAACGAAGTTAGCAATTGAAACAGCCAGAAAAGCAGTAGCTAAGTTATTGAATGCCAATCCCGGAGAAATCTTTTTCACTTCCGGCGGAACTGAAAGCAGCAATACGGCTATTAGTGCTGCCATTCATGACTTAGGGTGCAGGCATATAATCAGTTCTCCGATTGAACACCACGCCACATTGCATTCTGTAGAGTACTGGAGCCGGAAAGAAAATGTTAAGCTCAGCTTTGTAAAACTTGATGAGAAAGGACATATCGACCTGGAAAATTTAAAGCAACTCCTCGCTGGTTCCGAGAAACGCAGCCTCGTTTCGTTAATGCACGCCAATAATGAGATTGGCAATTTACTGGACATCGATAAAGTAGGTGAACTATGCAAAGAATATGATGCTATTTTCCATTGCGACACCGTGCAGACAGTCGGCCACTACCCGATAAGTCTTAGGGAAACCCCCGTTCATTTTATCACCGCAGCGGGACATAAGTTTCACGGCCCCAAAGGCGTTGGCATGCTGTATATCAATGAAAATATCAGCGTAAAGCCGATAATTCACGGCGGCGGACAAGAACGTAATATGCGGGCGGGTACGGAAAACCTTTATGGCATTATCGGTTTTGCAAAAGCGTTGGAAATAGCTATGGATCGCTATGAAGACGACAGCGCTTATATACAGGGTTTAAAAACGTATATGATCCAACAATTAAAAGCCAATATTCCTAATATCGAATTCAATGGAGATTATGACGGCAATTGTCTTTACACTGTTCTTAATGTAGCTATTCCCAAAACAGAAAAATCAGAAATGATTCTGTTCAATCTGGACATTGCAGGAATTTGTGTATCCGGAGGTAGTGCCTGTAGTAGTGGCGCCAATGCCGGCAGTCATGTTATTAATGCGATCAATAATAATCCCAACCAAACACCCGTACGCTTCTCTTTCTCCCGTCACAACACCCGTGAAGAAGTGGATACTGTAGTTGGCAAGGTTAAGGAATCGATCTAAGGGTTGCATGTGGGAGTCCGCCAGGACCAGTTCAATTTGCTGAACAGGATTCCGGCTCATTTCAATACATAAAAAGAGGCTATCCGTTTTGGACAGCCTCTTTTTACAATGTGTTTTGGCTCAATTAAGCCTCAATTAAGCAATCCAATTCCTACATGAACCTGGATATGGCTTGTTCGCCAGGCTCCGGAAACATTTGTATTATTCCGGTCGGATATGCCAAATATATAGCGCGCCCCCGCGTTCAGATTAAACGGAAGTTGTAATTCCGCGCCAACAACACCAGAAAGATACCCGCTCTTAAAAACATCTTTTGATTCACGCAAAAAGCCGTCGACGTCTTTAATAGAAACAACACCAGTATACTGCGGCCCTGCCTCTATCCACAAAAATTTCGGAATAAGTTGAAATCCTACCAGCACAGGAATGGATAATTCGTTCATCTTAAATGTACCATCCTTAATGTTACTCGCGCTTTGACTTAGATAGGAACCAAAGGCATCTTTAAAATTATCTCCCGTAGTAATTGTTCCCCTCGAAAACAAAGCCTCTGCCTTGACCCGAACATTTGTAAAACGCACTCCGGCATATGCTCCTGCTAAAAAATAGCCGCTAAATTCACCCTCCAGATTTTTGCCCTGTGTCTTATCAAAGCTTACGCCGGCCTTAAGGCCTAAAAGAAGCCCTTGTGCCTGACTAAAATTCGACGAACATAAAAAAAGAGCAAAAAGAACAGCAATACTTGTTTGATGAAATCGTTTCATAATAGTTTAAATATTGGTTATATATTACACTGCACTGAAAATATTGCAACAATATTAAGCATATATTCCATCTTTGCATACAGTGTTGTGTAAAGCAACACAAGTAGTACATTTTTAGTTCATAAAAATGGTCAATTCACTAACATTTGACCTTTAAAATTAAAAGTTATTGATTAGCTATACATAAATAAGATAGGAAAACGATCATACTTCATCACATTTTAAATATATCCCTACAAAAACGATCAAAGCATTAAATCTATGATAAGATTTTTAAAATTTACGGCGATCGTTACACTATTGGCAATTCTGTTCATTTTAATAAGCGGTTTGTTTCTTTCCCGGGAGTATTATTTTGAAAAAAGTATCTTGATTCAGGCCCCCCAAAGTGAAGTTTGGAAGAATGTGAGTATGTTCAGTAATATCGAAAAATGGAGCCCGTTGAAACTAAACGGAGCCAAAGGAATTATCGAGGGAGAAGATGGCCAGGAGGGCGCATCCTATTCCTGGCTAGGCAACCAAAGTCTAGGAAAGGGCAAGCAGACGATCAGGAATATACAGTCACCAAACGCCATCGCTTTTACATTGGAATTTGAAGAGCCTATTAAGTCTAATGCTGATCTATATTTTTCCCTGGACTCAGTTGATAGCAAAAGAACAAAAATAACATGGAGGTTAAAAGGCAATTATTCCTACCCTATTAATGCTATAGCTTACTTCTTTCTCGATATGGACTACGAGCTGAACAAAAGTTTTGCCTCAGGTTTGGTCAATCTGAAAAAATTATGTGAAAGTAGCACCCTGTTAACTACCTTTAATTACAAACCATAAATATCTTTTAACCTCAGCCAAATACCCGACAACAATAAATCGCTCGAAAGAAATGCCAATGAAAATATTAGTTCTTTTTTTCTCCCAGAGTGGACAGTTAAAAGAAATCCTGGAGAATATTGTAAAAGATTTTAAAGACAAAGCTGAAATTGATTTTTCCGAGATTCAGTTGGTACAGCCCTTCCCCTTCCCCTGGACAGCAAATACTTTTTTTGATGCTATGCCGGAGTGTGTTCTACAAATTCCATCTCCACTGATCCCAATGCCGCAAGTTCGCCAAAAAGCTTATGATTTGATTATTTTAGGATATCAACCCTGGTTCCTTTCCCCATCAAATCCTATAAACAGTTTTTTAAAGAGCGAATGGGCCGAAGTCTTAAGAGACACACCGGTTGTCACAGTAATTGGCAGTCGCAATATGTGGTTAAATGCGCAGGAAAAGGTGAAAGCTGATCTCGCCAGACTACAAGCAAAGCATGTAGGTAACATTGTACTTGAAGATAAACATGCCAATATAGTATCCACCCTTACTATTATCCGTTGGCTGTTTAAAGGTCAGAAGAGGGCTTCGGGAGTATTGCCCGACGCAGGTGTTTCCGAAACCGATATCACCGAGGCGCAGCGTTTTGGTCGTCCGATATGGGAATGCCTTGAACAAGGTGCCCTAAATGAACTGCAGGAAAAACTGCTACTATATAACGCTGTGAACTTGCGCCCTGATTTGATTATACTTGAAAAAAGAGGAATAAGCCAATTTCCCAAATGGGCCCGAAAGGCCCGAAGCAAGGGAGAGCCGGGCGATCCGGAAAGAGCAAAAGTGATTAAAAGATTTCAGTACCTGCTAATTGTTGCCATCTTTGTCCTTTCTCCGATTACAAATCTTATAGCTAAAATTCAAACAGGCTTAAAACTAAAAAAGTTGTTGCAAGAAGTTGAATATTTTAAAAGTGTTCAGTTCTCTATCAATCGACTTTGATATCAAATTAAGATTGTTGTCACATCTTAATCTCTGCAATCTTTGCGAATAATTATTCGACGATTAAGACGCCCTTCATCAAATTATAATGACCAGGGAAAGAGCACAAAAATTCATATGAGCCTTTGGGCGGAGCTATGAATTCCACCACGGCAAATTCACCTCCGCCAATTAACCTGGAATAAGCAATAATGTTATCCTTTTCGGTTGATGGAATGTATTCTGTTTCCCTCGCGTCCATAGCTTTTAATGCAAAATTTCTACCGTCAACCCCTGCTTTAAGAAAAACGATATTGTGGCCCATCTCTTGTTTGGACATTTTACCAGTGTGTGTTAACACCAGCCGAATAGGTATCCCTTCCTTTGCCTTAAGTTCCTTTTTATTAAACTTCATAGCATCATTGGTCTCTATTGTAAGATGAATTTTACCATCTTCTGCAACAGTACCTTCCTCCTGCAGTGCAATTTGCTCGGTAACCTCAGTACCTGTTTGCGCCGATTGCTCTGCTGAATTATTACAGGAACTGATAAGAAAGACAATACCTAGGGCGCAACCCCAAGAAATACAAATACGCTTCATTTCTACTTAATTTACCGAATTCTGGCAAAGGTAGTCAATATAATACCAACAACCGACTTCGGCTATTCCGATCAAACGATTCTTTTACGGGAAAGGAACCGGAAACCAAATAAAATTAAGTGAAGAGCAGAGAACACGATTGAAAAATAAAATAAACCGTTATCAGACTCTTCAGCCGTTATATGATGCACAATGGCAATAATAATTAATATTGCTACCATAATAAGACCTGAACCAGAAACTGTACGAACAGATTGATGAGTAAAGCTACCTTTATTTAAATAGCTATTTTTCATTCCGTATAATAAATAAACATCTAAGCCAATTATCATCCAGGCCATAAGACGTATCCATGTATCTAGTGGCAAAAACACCATCATAAATAAACAAGTTGCGATCCCTAGTATAGGTACCAGGGGAACAAAAGGCGTTTTAAACGATCGTGGGGCATCGGGCATTTTAACCCGCATAATCCATACGCCAATACATACTAATATAAAGGCAAATAAAGTGCCAATGCTCGTCATTTCGCCAACAACCCGGGCAGGTACAAATGCGGCAAATAAGCTTACAAATACCAGAAACAGGAGATTATTTTTGAATGGGGTGCGATACTTCTTATGTACTTCTGAGAATACTTTGGGTAGCAATCCGTCATGGCTCATGCTGTAAAAAACCCTGCTTTGTCCCATAAGCATTACCAGAATAACAGAAGCATACCCTCCTAAAATAGCGACAACGATTGCCCTGTTAAGCCATGGATAATCAGGCACTAAAGCCCCGCTACTATTGACAGTACCCATATGTTCAACCGCCAAAGCAACCGGCGCAATACCGTCCTTTCCTGCAAAAGAACTATAGTGAGTAACGCCCGTCATTACATGTGCGAACAATATATAAAGTATTGTACAGACTAAAAGCGATCCCAAAATACCTATTGGCATATCCTTCTTGGGGTTCTTTGCCTCCTGGGCAGCCGTACTTACAGCATCGAAGCCGATATAGGCAAAGAAAACAACTGCTGCAGCCCGGATAATTCCGCCCCATCCGTGATCAAAAAAACCTTCATGTCCCGGTACGGTTTCGGGTAGAAGGTAAGGCGTATAATTATCAGTATTAATATATTGCCATCCCAGAATGATAAAAACTAATACGACTGCAAC
This sequence comes from Taibaiella helva, assembly GCA_040392235.1. GTDB lineage: Bacteria > Bacteroidota > Bacteroidia > Chitinophagales > Chitinophagaceae > Taibaiella > Taibaiella helvus_A. The sequence goes on from JBEBWN010000104.1 coordinate 10,139, forward strand.
CTTTAGCACTACAATAACGGTATTGACCTTCGCACTCTCCTTCGTTCCCTTCATTAAAAGTAAACTCATTAGCACCACAATAAATACTGCCGGCAAATTAATAATACCTCCATCCCATGGGCCGCTGGTTAAAGACTGGGGTAAGGCTATACCAAACCCCTCCAGGAACTTGATAAAATAACGTCCCCAACTAATCCCCACAGTGGCCGCACCTACCGCATATTCCAGCACCAAATCCCAACCAATGATCCAAGCTACAAATTCACCCATAGTAGCATATGAATAGGTATATGCACTCCCTGCAACGGGAATCATTGACGCAAACTCGGCATAACAAAGACCTGCAAAAGCGCAACCTAATGCAGCCACAATAAATGAAATGGTTATTGCAGGACCGGCGTAATTAGCGGCAGCCATTCCCGTAATTGAAAATAAACCAGCACCAATAATTGCCCCTATTCCTAGCGCAACGAGAGACCGGGCATTTAATGTCTTTTTCAACCCGTGCTCAGACTCTGATGATTCGGTTAATAGCTGAGATAAAGGCTTCCTGGTAAATAAACCCATATATTTTTTGTTTTATTTATTCTTTTCAGAGGCCAAACCTAATTCAAAAATCTTAAAAGAGCAACGAAATATTTATATTCATAGCATATCTAGTATGATAATTTCCCAAACACCACTTCCAAAGTAAAATAAATTAAACATTAGTTCTGATTTTGTCAAACGTCTCCATAAATTATGCGTAGGCAAAACTTTACTTGTATTTATAAACAAATTTTATTATAATTTTAAGGGCTATT
>JBEBWN010000105.1:0-10903 GCA_040392235.1 Taibaiella helva
TCCCGTGATATGATGTCACGCCCCCATGATATGACGTCACGCTCCCTTGATACGACGTCACGCCCCCGTGATATGATGTCACGCTCCCGTGATATGATGTCATGCCCCCGTGATATGACGTCACGCCCCCGTGACATCACGCCGAAGTACCGTGACGTCACGTCGAAGTACCGTGAAATGGCTTACAGATACAAAACTAATGTTGCCAGATGCCACCCTGCATACGACTGATACCTATCCGGGTTGCCGTATTAGCGTACCAAATGCGCCCGTACCCGTCTGATAGAGGCAAAGCATAGCGGAACCTATCGCCCTGATATTGAAGACTATGCACCTTTGCCCAAAACAGGAACAAAGTACCTTACCCATGCCGGACACTGCCTAAAGATTGTCCCAAAGGGCAATCGGCTAATTATTAACGAAATCAACGGGAATAGGTTGCAGCGGAGCAATTTAATATGCTGTTAGATAAGCTGCGAAGCCAGCTGCGCATCTGGGAACTCCGGCCAGCTTATGCTACATTATATACTGTTGCGTTAACCATAACCTGTCGCCTCGAAAATTTTAGTTATTTGCCCAAACGATTGCAGCTTTTTAGGTTTGCCTTTTTACTTTATACCACATTGGACTATGGATTTGCTCTTCAGAGAAGATACATCAGGAATAAGAAAACAACAAGCAGATTAACCTTTTGATACGACAAGACGTATCACACCCCATAGCCTGAAAATTAAATCCTGCAAAGAAAAATATCAGGGCAAAATGAAATAGAACAGGTTGGCGTAATGATTTTCTAATCCAATTATTGCAAATTTAGCCCCGATTGCCCTGTACCACACCCCACATTAAAGCAAAACCCATATAAAGAAAACATTAGTCTGCAACCCGCCCCCCATCAGAACCTTCAACCTATTCAGTTAATTACGCCTCCAGGCTTGTGGAGCATAGACTTAGTTTCTTAATGTTGTTTTTTTAATTGCCAGTAAATATCATTTATAGCAAGACATGAGAAGAACTCACCATTTAATCTTAGTTTTGCATTTACTTTGATTGCGCTATGCCTTCCGACGCTCCCAAGCCGTTTAACATCTGGACTCCGTTAACTTTTTCCGTAATTCTGATTTTGGGAATCCTGATCGGCTTCCAGTTAAATCGCTATATGGATAAGAAGCGCCCCATTACAACGGTTATTGAACGCAATGACCGGCTGGAGGAGATTATCGATATTATCAGCGCCCGGTACGTTGACTCCGTCAGTACAGATTCTTTATATGAAGATGCCATCAGCGGTATCCTGAAACACCTTGATCCCCATACAAGTTATATACCGGCACGGGATATGACCGCTGTAACGGAAGACCTGGAAGGTAATTTTAAAGGTATCGGCATCGAATTCTTTATATTACGGGATACGATCATGGTCACCTCGGTATTGACCAATGGCCCTTCGTACGAAGCTGGCCTGAAGGCCGGGGACAAGATTATCCGGGTAAATGACAGTACGGTAGCAGGTGTGCAGATTACCAATGAAGGCATTGTGGGTATGTTGCGGGGTATTGAGGGCAGCAGTGTCAAACTTACGCTTATGCGCCCTGCAGAAAATCACAGCGTCAACGTTCAGGTGGAAAGAGGTATTATACCACTCTACAGCGTAGATGCCTCGTACATGATGGACAAAGAAACCGGCTATATACGTATTAACCGCTTTAGCGCTACAACATACCGCGAGTTTATGAATGCCCTGAAAGCTTTACAAAAGGAGGGTATGAAAAAGCTGGTATTGGACTTACGGCAAAACCCGGGCGGCTACCTGGATGCGGCAACAGCTATTGCAGACGAATTGATTGGCGAAAACAGGCTGTTGGTGTATACCCAGGGAAGAACTTCTGCAAAAGAGGAATATATATCGGGTCAGAAAGGCCGGTTTGAGCAAGGCCCCTTAGCCATCCTGGTAGACGAGGGCTCGGCATCTGCCAGTGAAATTTTGGCCGGGGCGGTGCAAGACTGGGACCGCGGCGTCATTATCGGACGCAGAACGTACGGAAAAGGCTTGGTACAAGAACAATTTGAACTGGAAGATGGTTCTGCGCTGCGATTAACGACAGCCAGGTATTATACTCCTTCCGGCAGAAGCATACAACGTCCCTATAACAAAGGCAAAGAAGCCTATGCTCATTCCTTTGCACAGCGTTTTCAGAACGGTTCGCTGACCAGCAGCATAGATACATTGAACGGAGCCGATACGCAAATTTATTATACAGAGAAAAGGCGACGCCGTGTCTTCGGTGGCGGGGGCATCAAACCGGATATTATCGTACCGTACGAAAGTAGCATTTACGCTACCGAGCTGTATGACTTACTTTCTGCACCCCTGTTTAATAGCACCATATATGAATATTTTTCCGTGCATAGCAAAGCGTTGGGTAAATACCATTCTTTCAGGGAATTTGATGCTTCATTTTCTTTTATTCCGGAACTGGTAGAGGATTTGAAGAAAAGCCTGGCGTCCGAAATGCCGGAACAAGTGGCCAGGGTATGGAATAATGCTTCCGCCCGCTCTTATATAACAACACATGCCAAAGCCATATTAGCCCGGATGATGTTCCGCAACAATGGTTACTATCAGGAAACCAACAAGGAAGACCAGGTAATTCTGAAAGCCTTACAAACGTTCAAAAGTCCGGTATACTCAAATATTATAGGCGGGCAGAGCAGTTAACCATTCTACAGCCCCTCCCTTTACCGCAGCGCAGAAATGATATTTTCCATTACTCAGCATCCAATACGGACACTGGAGAACATTATGGTATTGCAATAGCTGCCGGAGTGTGATGTCATTAATCGGGGTATCCGGTTCCTTACATTCTACCAGCATCCAGGGCTGGCGGTTGTTGTCATAAATAACAATATCGTAGCGCCGCTTCATCTGGTTAAATTTCAGCTCTTTTTCAACGGATATCAGCCCGGAAGGATAGCCCATTACCTTACATAGGTAAGCCAATACATTCTGCCTTACCCACTCTTCCGGAGTAAGTGCAATGTAGCGGCCTCGTATCGTATCGAGAATCCAGGTCCGGCCTGCTTCGTTCTTAAAAGTGAACTCCGGTTCCGGGAAATTCAGGCTGATCATAATCGTTCTGTTAATTTCTACTCTATCCCTTCTTATTACTCCGGTTTCTGCAACTGCTGCATGCGCAATATATATTTCCCCAGAATATCAAATTCCAGGTTAACCGGATCGCCGGCAATAAGGTTTTGAAAGTTGGTATGCGCCCAGGTGTAGGGGATAATTGTCACCATAAAGCTTGTTTGAGAAACGTTAAAGGCAGTCAGACTTACACCGTTGATACATACAGATCCCTTTTCAATAATAAGCGCCGCGTAGGGAGCAGGAAATTCAAAGGTAAATAAATGACTTCCCTGTAACTCCTCCCGGGCAATGCAGGTGCCTCTTGTATCTACGTGGCCCTGAACTATATGGCCGTCCAACCGGTCCCCCAATAACATGGCGCGTTCCAAATTGACCCTCCTTCCCTCTTTCCAGCTTTTCAGATTTGTTTTTTCGAGTGTTTCTGCTACTGCGGTCACGCTGTATCCTCCCGCCAGCAAATGAGTTACAGTCAGGCAAACACCATCGTGCGCTATAGATTGATCAACTTTCAATGCAGCGCTGATATCTTCGCATTGGATATCGAAATGGATATTAGTGCCTTCCGCCCTTATTCCGGTCACCGTACCCTGGGCTTCTACAATTCCGGTAAACATATGGTAACTATATTTTCCTGTTTAAAGACAATGGACATTACTGTTTAACGGCAGCGCCCTTATGGTAAATAATACCGTCAGCAGATGATACCGACAGGTTAAACATTAAGGTTCCCCGGGTTATTGCAGCTGAGTCGGTGTTAAAATTGATAAATCCGGTAAGGGTATCACCCGAGCTACAGAATAGCTGCCCGGCGTTGAACTCAAACAGGGAATCGACATAAGCAAAGCCATGTTTGTTGGCCGTAATGTAAAAAGGCTCACTATCGCTGCAAAGCCCGTGCACTGCCATATGGGTTAAGACCGTATCCTCCGTTGAAGCAAAAACAAGTGTCTTGACCTGCACCGTAACCGAGTCGCCTCCCTGCCGCGAAACAGAATCCGTAAATATCCAGGTACCCAGAAAAGGATCTACCGGGTAGATACAAATCGTACTATCGGGTATGCCAGGAAACCCCCAATTATAGTTAACGCTCCTGGGGTCGTTACAATAATGTTTATCCAAACGGTCGTCTAAACCGGTCCTGGGAGGATCCTTGTATTTGGAGCAGGCTGCTATACTTAGTCCCGCAATGATTAAACAGTATATACTGGCGTTACGCATTTTTTAGAAACGTAAAAATGAACAGAAAATTTTGTTTCCCGTCAAAGTAACCGGCGATTTAATAATCCACACCAGGTATTACTTCTTTTTCGGGCAACTTTTACAACGTTTTCCCCGCTTGTATTTCTTACAGCACTTTTTGAACACACATAATGGAGCCGGGAATATCAATCCTTTACGCACCTCCTGCTCCATTTCCTGTTCACACCATTTTTCCTTTCTCACCGTCTGATTAATTTAATGACCTATTCCCGAATACTCTCTGCAATCAACCCGGCGCAATCGTTATGGTTCCGATTGCCAGATTCTGAAGGGGTTTCTTCGTTTTACTCTTTTACCGTTGACTAATGCGCATCCAGCCAGTTTTTCCCTGTGCCGGCTTCGGCTATAACCGGTACATCATTCGGAAGGCTCATAGCCCCCTGCATACCCTCCAGCACAATATTACGCACCAGGTCAATTTCCCCAACCGGCACATCGAATACCAGTTCATCATGCACTTGTAGGATCATTCTTGCCTTGGTATCAGCCTTTTTCAAGGCTGCATTGATCCTGATCATGGCCAGTTTAATCATATCGGCAGCAGTGCCCTGTATAGGCGCATTAATCGCTACCCTTTCGGCAAATCCCCTGACGGTCTGGTTAGAAGAATTGATATCGGCCAGCCTGATTTTCCGGCCTTTCAGTGTTTTGACATAACCATGTTGTTTGGCATATTGTATAGAGTTATCCATATATTGCTTTATGGAAGCATATTCTTTAAAGTATTGGTCTATTATTTCTTTGGCCTCAGACCGGCTAATGCCCAGGTTTTCGGCAAGGCCAAAGGCAGATTGCCCGTATATAATACCGAAATTTACGGCCTTGGCATTGCGCCGTTGTTCGAAAGTAACTTCCTCTTCGGTAATCCCATACACTTTAGCTGCTGTAGCCCGGTGTATGTCTTTTTGGTCTTTAAATGCCTGGATCATGCTTACGTCGCCGCTCATAGCAGCCACTACCCTTAGTTCGATCTGGGAGTAGTCGGCCGACAGCAAGACATGGTTTTCATCGCAGGATATAAAAGCCTTCCTGATTTCCCTTCCACGTTCGGTACGTACAGGTATATTTTGCAGGTTGGGATTGTTGCTGCTCAAACGGCCGCTCACCACCACCGACTGGTTGAAGGAAGTATGTATACGCCCCGTTTTAGGATTAACCATAAGTGGAAGCGCATCGGCGTAGGTTGATTTGAGTTTACTATATTCCCGGTACACCAGTATACTGTCTACAATAGCGTGCTTGCTACGTAGCTTCTGCAAAACATCCTCTCCTGTTGCATATTGTCCCGTTTTTGTTTTCTTTGCCTTATCGTCCAGTTTCATTTTCTCGAACAGCACTTCTCCCAGCTGTTTCGGCGACGAAAGATTAAAGGTTGTACCGGCCTGGTCATAAACCAGCTGTTCAGCCGTTTTAATTTCTGCGCCGAGGTTATCTGAGTACTGCTTTAAGAACGCGGTATCGACACCCACACCGGCAAATTCCATGTCGGCCAAAACAGGTACAAGCGGATTTTCCACTTCATAAAAAAGGGCTTCTACCTCTTCGGTCGTAACCATAGGCTCAAAAATTCTTTTGAGCTGCAGGGTGACATCCGCATCTTCTGCGGCATAATCCTTTATTTTCTCCAACGCCACATCGCGCATATTACCCTGACCCTTGCCTTTTTTCCCGATAAGTGTTTCTATACTGACCGGTTCATATTTCAGGTATTTCCGGCTCAGAACATCCATTCCCCTTTTCCCTTCCGGTTCGATCACGTAGTTAGCCAACATAGTATCGAAATGCGTTCCTTTTAATTCGACCCCGTAGTTCTTCAGCATAATCATATCATACTTGATATTCTGCCCTATCCACATCACTTCATTGCGGTCAAATAGTGGTTGCAAACGCAATAAGAGCCTGTCTGTCTCTGCCCGCTCTGCGCTACAGGGTATATACCAGGCAATATGCTCTTCCCAGGCAAAGCTTAAACCGACCAGTTCGGCTAGCATGGCATCCGTTCCTGTTGTTTCGGTATCGAAACATATTTCCTTCTGTTGCATAGCCAGGCCAAGAAAATCAAATAGCTTCTCTTCGGTATCGACAAGGTGATACGCATGTGGTACGGTTTCGATAGTCTGGTATATATCCGGTACACTTTCTAAAGCCGGAAAATCCGGTGCAGGAGCCAGCACAACCGCTTCGCCAAACAAATCCATCTGGGCGCCTTTGGCTGACGTTTCCGGTCGTAGTGCGAAGGAAGAACCAAGAATACGCGCGCCGGTGGACCGGAACTCCATTTCATTGAAAATGTTATTTAGTTCTTCGCGGTTCCATTCTTTTAATTCAAATGTCTCTTCATGAAATTCAATGGGCACATTAGTAATAATGGTAGCTAATTTTTTGGAAAGAATGGCGCTGTCACGGCCATTACGTATTTTTTCACCTAAAGCGCCCTTAATACCATCGGCGCTGGCCAGTACATTTTCAAGCGTACCGTATTCGGCCAGTAACTTCGCCGCCGTTTTTTCGCCCACACCAGGTATGCCCGGAATATTATCTACGGCATCACCCATTAAACCCAGTATATCGATCACCTGGTGCACATTATTGATGCCCCATTTTTCACAGACCTCTTTTTCACCCAGGATTTCGAATGTTCCGCCTTTGTAGCCGGGCTTATATATGTATATATTATCTCTGACCACCTGGCCATAGTCTTTATCCGGCGTTACCATATATACGGTATAGCCCCTTGCTGCCGCATCCAGCGCCACGGTACCGATAATATCGTCTGCCTCATAGCCATCTACTTCAAGACTGGGAATATTAAAACCGGCGATAATCCTTTTAATATCCGGTATGGCACCCAAGAGGTCCTCCGGAGTCTCCTGGCGATTGGCTTTATAGTCGGCAAAATCAGTATGCCGCTCCGTTGGGGCAAAGCTATCCCATACTACAGCCATATGTGTGGGACGTTCCTTTTGTATGAGATCGTTAAGCGTATTGGTAAAACCGAACTGGGCATTGGTATTACGTCCGTTACTGGTTACGCGGGGGCTCCGGATCAGAGCATAATAGGCACGGTACACCAGGGCCATTGCGTCCAGTAAGAACAATTTTTTATTGTGATCAGACATGTATCAGGATAAAATATTTCAGAATAAGACACGAAAATACAAAGAAAAAAAGCATTCCCCAGATGCATGAAGGACAAATGCCTATTTTATGTAATGCAAAACCGCGTAGCAGGTTATACTACGCGGTTTTGCTGTAAGAACCGGATTTATACTCCTTATTTTCGTCAATTAGTAAGCGGTACATTTTTCGAGCGTCGGCCTGATCTTTTCATCATAATCCCTGATGGATTGACGGAAAATTTCTTTGGCCAATGCGGCGCCCTGGAATTCCTCTATTTTTACGACCTTCTTTTCCAATACTTTGTATTCTTCGAAAAACTGGCGGGTTTCTGCCAGAAAGTGTGCGGGCATTTCTGATATATCATTAATATGGGCCACACTCATATCGTTAGCACAAACGGCTATCAGCTTATCATCAGCTTCGCCCTGATCCAGCATGCGCATAACGCCAATGATTTTGGCAGGAACCAGGCATAGCGGTTGAATAACAATCTGTGAAAGAATTAATATATCCAGTGGATCTCCGTCATCACAATATGTTTGGGGAACAAAACCATAATTGGCGGGATAATAGACAGAAGAATACAATACCCGGTCCAACATCAGGAGGCCCGTATCTTTATCTAACTCATATTTTGCCCGTGAACCCTTCGGGATTTCGATAATCCCGTTAACTAATTCTCCGGACTCCTCTCCATAACTTACTGTGTGCCAAGGATTAAACTGCATATATTCTTTTATTTATCGCTGTATTCGAATTGATATTCCGTTTTTGAGGCTGCAAAGGTAAGATATCATAACACATACCAGAACAAAACTGAGTCAAATTTTGTCAAAAAGTAGTTCTATAGCTTCTTTCTCGCCCGGTTTATGTTATTTGAAAATCATCTGGTTATGTTTCTTTAAATGGTAATTGGTCTAACTTTTTTACCCGTATTTTCGTATACGGAATGCAGGCAGGCTAACCGGAGGACAGGCATAGCGCCGTTATCCCTAAAAAACACCAAATTCCGATGAATCATGGCATTAAAAAAAATTACAAACGCGGATATCGCTTTTTTTAACCAGCTTCTGCCCGGCGAAAGGGTATGGACCGACGAGGAAAATATCAGGCGCTGCGCTTCCGACGAAACGGAAGACTTTATCTTTCCGCCAGATGTTGTAGTCCAGCCGGAAAATACGGAAGAAGTGTCCCGCATTATGCAATATTGCTATGATCAAGACATTGCGGTTACGCCCAGGGGCGCAGGAACAGGCCTCAGCGGAGGCGCCCTTGCCGTCACAGGCGGCGTATGTCTTGATATGCGCCGCATGAACAGGATCCTGAACATTGATACCGATAACTTCCAGGTCATTACACAACCCGGTGTGATAACAGAGGTATTGCAAAATGCTGTAAGTGAAAAGGGTTTATTTTACCCCGTCGATCCGGCCAGTCGTGGTTCCTGCTTTATTGGCGGAAATGTGGCAGAGAATAGCGGAGGCCCAAGAGCAGTAAAATACGGTACGGTAAAGGACTATGTATTAAACCTGGAAATTGTATTGCCCAACGGAACGGTGATGTGGACCGGCGCCAATACGCTAAAAAATGCCACGGGCTATAATTTGACACAACTTATTGTTGGAAGCGAAGGCACGCTGGCCGTGGTTTCACAAATTGTGTTGAAATTGCTGCCCTACCCCAGCGAAAATGTACTCTTGTTAATTCCCTTTCGCTCTGCAGAAGATGCCTGTGTCGCTGTTAACCGGATTATGCTTTCCGGATATAGCCCTTCGGCGTTGGAGTTCATGGAAAGGGATGCACTGGACTGCGCTCTGCGCTTTATCCAATCTTCATCTATCCGTATTCCAGACGATATTCACGCGCATTTACTGGTCGAAATTGACGGTAATGATCGGGAAATACTTTTTAAAGAGATCGAATCTATCGCCTTATTGATGGAAGAATTTGAAACAGGGGATCTGCTGCTGGCCGAAAATGAACAGCAGAAAAAAGAATTATGGCAATTAAGGCGTGTCGTTGGAGAAGCCGTTAAAAGCAATTCTGTGTATAAGGAAGAAGATACCGTTGTTCCCCGCGCCTACCTTCCCCAATTGTTAAGAACAGTAAAAGAACTAGGCAATAAATATGGTTTTCAGTCCGTTTGCTACGGACATGCCGGAGATGGCAACCTGCATATTAATATTGTAAAAGGCACGTTGAGTGAAGAGGAATGGAACAATAAACTGCCGGAGGCTATCCGCGAACTCTTTATATATGTACGGTCGGTAAAAGGCACGCTTTCGGGCGAACATGGGATCGGATATGTACAGCGTTCCTATATGGATATTGTATTTCAGCCGGTGCAATTAAACCTGATGCAACAGATTAAACATGTGTTCGATCCGAAAGGTATATTAAACCCTGAAAAAATATTTGTGTAATTCGGGATGGACCAAACCCTTGGATGTGCCTGAACATTTCCGTAAAATTTTATTACATTAACTTTGCCATAGATTGTTGATTTATGAAAAAACTATTGCTTCCATTACTTTTACTCATAAACTTTTCGCAAATAGATGCGCAAGAGATTTATAACAGCAGCGGTAAGCCTGGGGCCGCCCAATACAAGGAAAATCAAACAAAAAAAGGTTTTGATGCGCGCCGCCTGGTTTTTGGCGGAGGTTTGGGCCTCGCATTTGGTACTATTACCAATATTTACGTCGCACCATCTATTGGCTATCGGCTTACCGATAAGTTTGCAGCCGGTATTTCAGTGGGCTACAATTATTACCGCGAAAAGGACAGGCTTTTCTCTTACAACCGTAACACACAACAACGCAAAACCATTCCTTTTACACAATCTATTTATACGGGAGGTGTCTGGGGGCGATACCTGATCATACCGAATATCATGGTTCAGGCAGAATTTGAGGTAAATAACATCAGCTATATCAACTTCAGCAAAGGCACCTACGATGACAAACACGGCTGGTCGCAGTATTATAAGGACCGTATGAGTATTCCGAGCCTGTTGCTGGGCGGCGGCTACCGCCAGCCTATTGGCGAGCTGGGCTCAATGTATATTATGGCCATGTACGATGTGCTGCAGGATATTCCGGCCAATACAAGGGTGGATCAGACAGGAACTAAATATTCTATAAGCCCTTATGCTGACCGGATCGACTTCCGGATCGGGTTTACCATCGGCTTTTAGTAATTGCAGCATGTCAAAGTGTAAACAGCCAATCAGCTTTACGGCAAAGTGATCCTTAAGCTAAAAACTTCCCGGTTTTGCTTCTCAAATTTTTTAAATAGCAATACCTATAGAGATATAAAACGGTCCCGGCGAAGAACCGGGGCCGTTTTATATTCGGAAACCTTTTTCGGAAA
>JBEBWN010000106.1:0-10895 GCA_040392235.1 Taibaiella helva
AGCGCCTTCCAGTCGTCACCGGGTATTATTTCGATCTGCTCTTTGTTACATAGCAAAGACAGGCGCATATACAAACCGGGCACTGCTTCAGACCATTTATAGAGCATACGTCCGCTAGTCTCTTTCTTCAGCAGCAGTTCCGGAATATCTTTCCGCCGCAGGTATTGCTCAAACATTGTAGAAAAATCAAATCCGGCATTGGAAATGATAAATTGTTCGATAGCATCGCCGCTAACCACCTGGTGATGAAAATGGCTGCTCATTTTGTGCAGCAAATCAAAGAAGAGACTATCATTATTAAGTGTCAGGCGGATCATGTGGACCAGGAAACCAGCCTTGTCATAATGATCTCCGCTGCCCTCATCGCAGGCATTCCTTTGCCCTTGTACGGGCCGGTCGTTCAGCAACAACTGGCGTTTCCCCTGTTGATAGCGAAATGCATCCGCTTTACCCAGTAAGCACTCGGCAAAAATAGTTTCTGTATAGGTTGTAAACCCTTCGTGTATCCAGCTATCGGCCTTATCGGCTGCTGTAATGCTGTTACCGAACCATTCGTGCCCCGATTCATGTACGATAATAAAATCGAAACGGTTGCCCAGGCCGGTGCCGCTACGGTCTGTCCCCCTGTAGCCCATTTGGTACCGGTTGCCATAGGCAATAGCGCTTTGGTGCTCCATACCCAGGTATGGCGCTTCCACCAATTTATAACCATCCCGGTAAAAAGGATAAGCCCCTATTTTTTCTTCAAAACATTGCAGCATGGGCTTTACTACCGAGAATTGCTTCCGGGCACGATCGATATTAGCCTTCAGTACATAATAATCCAGGTCCAGTACGCCTTCTTTTCCGGGGAAGGTATCGGACCAATGATAATAATCGCCGATATAAAAGGTAATATTATAATGATTGATAGGATTAAGGACTTCCCAGGTCCAGGTTTTATGGGTTGCGTCGGCAGAGGGTGTTACGGAACGGAGACGGCCGTTGCCAATTGCTTTAAGATACGCCGGCGCCGTATAGTGTGTAATAACATGCTCAGGTTCATCGCCCTGGAAATTTTTACAGGGAAACCATACGCTGGCGCCTATGCCCTGGCAGGCTACCGCTACCCAGGGATTTCCCTGACCGTCGGTACTCCAAACGAGTCCACCGTCCCAAGGCGCCTGCTTAGCAGCGTTCGGCTTGCCCCGGTAATAAATATGTACTTCGAACAGTTGCCCGGGTTGCCATTCCGAAAAATGACCTTTTGCTACATAGGCTCCTCCCTCTCTGGCAAATATTTGTTTCCTTCCCCCTATAGTCACGCTGTCGATCTGCATAGGTTCGTCCAGGTCGATCTGCATAGCGTCGGGCGCTGTGCCCATAACGCGAGCCGTTAGCACACATTTGCCCGACAAATGCCGGTTGAGCAAATCAAAATCTATAAAAAGCTCGTAGGAACGAACATCCCACCAGGAGCGCAAGGCATTATTGGAGCAACGGTCGGGGGCTGCCATAAGAGGGGAAGGCGCTGATATTGCAGCCAGCATTATAAGCAATCTTATTCTCAAAATGCCCCTGATGATCATTGCACAGTGCTTTATTTGGTGTGGCCCGCCGGCGCACCGGGAAAAAAGTATTATTGATTAAACTGGTTCATGGTACGCTCCAACCCGATCGCAGCAAAACTTTCTATGATCTGAACAGATTTCAGGATTTTGTCTTTTACATAAGGCAGCTCCTCCTGCCGCCATTTTCCTAATACAAAATCCACTTGCCTGCCTTTGGGATAATCGTTGCCTATACCGAAGCGTAAACGGGGATAAGCATTCGTATTCAAGGTAGCCTGTATATCTTTAAGACCGTTATGCCCTGCATGCGAGCCTCCCGCCCTCACCCGGATACTTTCAATGGGCAGGGCGATGTCATCTACGAGTACCAGGATATTTTCGGTTGCAATTTTCTCCTTATCCATCCAGTATTTCACAGCCTTACCACTCAGGTTCATATAAGTGGTCGGTTTGATGACCACAAACTGCTTGCCCTTCCACTTCACCTCTGCAACGGCAGCCAGCCGCTCTACCTTAAACTGTCCGCCATGTGTTATTACAAAAGCATCGGCGATATCGAAGCCTATATTGTGCCTTGTAGCATCATATTCGGCGCCTATATTGCCCAAACCCACAATTAAGTATTTCATTTCCAGTAGTTATATGGGGCAAAGGTAAAAAGCTTTCGAGATAGCGCCGCCTTTTGGACATGTATTTTTAAATGCTTATTTTGCCCCGTTTTTACCAAAAAAAGGCCTGGATGAAGCAAAACAATACACCAGTTAAGCACCCAAAAGGTTTGCCGTTTTTATTTTTTACCGAAATGTGGGAGCGCTTCGGTTACTACCTGATGCTGGGCATTTTTGTCCTGTACATGATCGACGTCGATAAGGGCGGGCTTTCTTTTCCGGATACTACCGCCGATGACATCTTCGGTACATTCATTGCCTTTACCTATCTCACCCCCTTTTTAGGCGGCTTCCTGGCCGACCGGAAATTGGGATACATTAATTCTGTTTACCTGGGTGGCGCACTGATGGGACTGGGCTATATAGGCCTGGCCATACCGGGCCTGGCCAGCTTCTACACTTCTATCGCGCTAATTATTGTAGGGAACGGCTTTTTTAAACCGAGTATCTCAACCCTGCTGGGCAATCTTTATTCTGAAGAACCTTATAAGGACAAGAAAGATGCCGGGTATAATATCTTTTACATGGGTATTAATATCGGTGCTTTCGTATGTAATATTATCGCGGCCTTCATGCGCAACAAGATCGGTTGGCATGCGGCCTTCATTACGGCCGGCATAGGTATGTTTGTGGGCTTGATCGTGTTTACCATTGGCCTGCGGCATTACCGGCATGTCAATGTCTTGAAACCAGCAGCAGCTGGCGATATGGGTATCGGAAAAGTGATCTCGGTAGTATTCCTGCCGGCTATTGCTGCCGGAATACTGGGCTGGATAATACCGGGTAATATATTAGGGAGTGACAGTACGGACGCCTTTATATTTGCTACCCTGCCGGTGATCGGCTTTTTTATTTCGCTGTATATAAAAGCGCACCAGGATGACAAAAGGCCGATAGCCGCCTTACTGGCTATATTCGCAGTAAGCGTTATGTTCTGGGCCGTGTTTAAACAAAACGGGACTGCGTTGACCCGTTGGGCCAAATTCTACACCGACAGGCAGCTGCCGGCCAGTATGGAAAGCGCCGCCGGCAAGCTCTATTTAGCCGAAGAAGTTCCCTCCGGTATCGCAACGGTAACAAAATACGACGATCAGTTCCGCGTAGAGAAGGACGATAACGGCCAGGTCCTGAAAGTAGAAGACCGGGATATTTATTTCCGCAATATCTCTCCCGGGAAAATTCCGGCAGATAATGCACCGGTATACCTTATAAATACAGAATTGTTTCAATCCGTTAACCCCGGTTGGGTTATCCTGTTAACCCCATTGGTGGTTGCTTTTTTTGCGCTGTTGCGCAAAAGGAACCGGGAACCCAGTACCCCCTCTAAAATAGCCTGGGGCCTGTTCATATCAGCTTTATCTACCCTGGTCATGGTGGCAGCAGTATATATAGGCAGCAACGGCGCCGTAAAAGTGTCGCCATTGTGGCTGATCGGCTGTTATGGTGTCATCACTGTGGGCGAGCTCTTCCTGAGTCCTATGGGTTTATCGCTGGTATCTAAACTAAGTCCGCCAAGGCTTACAGCTTTAATGATGGGGGGCTTCTTCCTTTCGACATCTATCGGGAATAAACTTTCGGGTATACTGGCCAGTACCTGGTACTCGTATGACAATAAAGCCCATTTCTTCTTGTTTAATTGCGGCTTGCTGCTGGCTTCGGCTGCAATGGGCTTTTTATTATTAAAGTGGCTGAATCGTATTATGAGGGAAAAGGGCGTTAAATAGCCCTTTTCTTTTTGTCCACATACGGGGGAAAAATCGGGCTAAATTGCACTGCTTCCTTACAGCTTATCGAAAAATAACTATCTTACGCGGTATTTTCCTATATACACACAAAATATATTTGTCTTTGATGTCTCAAAACACTACTACCCCTGACTTTTTTAAAAGTAAAGTTTTAGGTCATCCCTCGGGTTTATTTGTTCTGTTCTTTACCGAAATGTGGGAGCGTTTTTCCTTCTACGGAATGAGGGTACTGCTCATCAACTTCCTGACTATGGCCATTGCCGGTTCTAACCCGGGTTGGGGTTGGAGCGCTGAAAACGCGGGCGCTTTATTCGGTACCTACGCAGGTTTACTATATATTACCCCAATAGCCGGCGGTATTATTGCCGACCGCTATACGGGTTATCGTTGGGCAGTGGTGATAGGCGCCTTAATTATGACATTGGGGCATGCCGCTATGGCATTGGAAACCGAATTTTCATTATATGCAGGATTGGCCCTATTGGTTATTGGTACGGGCTTCTTTAAACCCAATATCACCTCTATTATTTCGCAAATGTATAAGGATCTTCCCGAAAAAAAGGACGGGGCTTATACCATATTCTATATGGGTGTAAACGCCGGCGCTTTTTTTGGAATGATGTTATGCGGCTACCTGGCAGAAAAGATCGGATGGAGTTGGGGATTTGGTTTGGCAGGCATTTTTATGCTCCTCGGCAGCCTGCAGTTCTGGATGGCAAAGCCCTTATTCGGATCCATTGGTGAAATTGTAAAGAAGCAGCCGCAAACGGCAGAAAAGGAATTAAAGTTGGATTATAAGCCCAACACTTTCACGATGATCGACAAGGTTCTGATTGTTGTAACGGCTATCATCGGCCTGCTATACCTGTTGAACGATCCCACTTCAAAAATCGGCAATGTTCACCTGCTACCACAAAAGTTCTTACTCAATCCCGAAATCTTATCCGGACCTTCGGTTATCATTATTATCGGGCTACTACTCTTCCTTTGCCTGACGGTATCCCGTATCCTCCGCTACGACAAGATCATCCGAGACCGGATGTTTGTAGTTATCATATTCGTGTTTTTTACCGTATTTTTTGTACTCTCTTTCGAGCAGGGAGCCACCTCACTGGTGCTTTTTGCACGTGATTTTACAGATCGGCAACTGTCGGGCAGTGCAGCTACCACGTTCAATATCATCAATACTTTGCTTACCGTAGTACCTCTACTGATTATTACCTGGGTGCTGCTACGACTTTTCAAACAAACATTTCAAAAAATTGCCTTGTCCAATATTATCCTGGGTGTTGCCTTCCTGGGTGTTTGGGGGCTGGTAATATGGATGCTGGGTCGGGAATTTTCGCAGGAAAGTACTGAAATTACGGTGTCCTGGTTCAGTATCCTGAACTCTTTCTTTATAATTGCCTTTGCCTCTTTTATCTCCAAAATATGGGAAAGTAAGTTCAATCCTCCGGCAGCGGTCAAATTCGGTTTAGGATTAATTATTACGGCTATAGGTTTCGGCCTGCTGGCCTATGGTTCCCGGATTATTCCACAAGGAGCGGCTGCCGGGAGCATCCGTGTGAGCATGATATGGCTTATACTGGCTTACCTGTTCCACACCCTCGGCGAACTCTGTATTCAACCCGTTGGCTTAAGTTATGTCAGCAAACTTGTACCGGGCAGGATGATTGCATTTATGTTTGGTATGTGGTATCTGGCCATCGCTATCGGCAATAAACTGGCAGGTACCCTGGGTGGAGAGATTGAAAAAATTACGGCCAAGTATAATATGCCCACCTTCTTCCTTATCTTCACCATCGTTCCTGTTGTGGCCGGTGTTTTAATTATGCTCTTAAATCCGCTGATCAAAAAAATGATGCATGGGGTAAAATAGCCCTGGAATACAATTCATTAACCATCCATTCAGTACCTATTATTTTATCGTAAAAAGTTTGTATGAACCAAGTTAAACAAATTACCCTGGAAGAGATACAGGGTTTCAAGGGTAAATATCCCAAACAGCTCTGGTACCTGTTCTTCTCTGAAATGTGGGAACGCTTTTGCTTTTATGGCATGCGCGGCATGTTGGTGGTATTCATGATTGCCAACATTAAAATGCCTGATGGCAGGCTGATGTCTGATGAAACCGCTAATTTACAATACGGCGCTATACAGGCTTTCGTGTATGCATTTACCTTTATAGGCGGCTTATTTGCCGATAAGATACTGGGCTTTCGTAAATCTTTGTTCTGGGGCGGGCTGTTAATGATCGCAGGTAGTGTTATCCTGGCCATCAATCCGCAGACGTTCTTCTTCCTCGGTATCAGTTTTACGGTAGTAGGTACCGGTTTTTTTAAACCGAATATCTCTACCATGGTAGGCCAGCTTTACAAGCAGGGCGATGGCAGAAGAGATGCCGGGTTTTCACTATTCTACTCGGGTATCAATATCGGCGCATTGCTGGGTGGGTATGCCTGTGTCGCTATCGGGCAAAGCGGGCATCCCTGGTCCTGGAACCTGGCTTTCGGATTAGCTGCTATTGTAATGACTATCAGTTTGATCACCTTTGTGTTCACTAAAAAATCGCTGGGGCCTATCGGCCTCTCCCCTTTCCAGGCTAAAGAAGAAACAGTTGTTGATTATGGCGGTATTGGCAATAACCCCAACCAGGAGTCAGCTACGGTACCAACGCCCAAAAGTGCCTCGCGTAAATGGATGGAGTTGCTGGTGTTTATCGGTTCACTTGCCGTGATTCCTTTGATCATGATCATGATATCGAAAACAGAGTACACTGATTATTTTATGTATACTGTAGGACCGCTGACGCTGATTTACTTATTCTACGAAATGAGTAAATACAGCGTAGCTGAGCGTAAAAAGCTTCTAGCGGCATTGATCTTTATCATTTTCTCTATATTGTTCTGGGCATTCTTTGAACAGGCTGGTGGTTCTTTAAGTCTTTTTGCTAAAAGAAACCTGAATAACGAATTATTGGGCTTTATTCCTTTAAATCCAAATGGGGTAAACAATTCGGCCAATTCTCTTTTCGTGATCATCTTTGCCCCCATCATCGGGCTGATCTGGCTGGCAATGGCCAAAAAGAAAAAAGAACCGAATACGGTAGTAAAGTTTGGGATGGGCTTTCTTTTCCTGGGCCTGGCTTACCTCATTTTCTTTTCAACACGGTTCTTTACTAATGGCGCCGGTATAGCCAGCCTGAACGTATTTACCATGGCCTACCTCGTGGTTACCTTAGGGGAGCTTTGCCTTTCGCCTATCGGCTTGTCTATTATGACGAAACTGTCGCCTACAAAATTGCAGGGCGTTATGATGGGTATGTGGTTCCTGGCCAGCGCTTATGGTCAGTATGTAGCCGGGATCATTGGAGCTGGCATGGCCAAGGGCGGAGAAAATGATAGCCTCGTACAAAAACTCTTCACTTATACAGAGGGATTTAAACAATTAGGCTTCTATGCATTAATTGCCGGCGTAGTGCTGATTGCTATATCACCGATCGTGAAAAAACTCATGCAAGATGTAAAATAAACAGGATAAACTTCCCTGGAAAAAGCTCCATTTCGTTTGAAATGGAGCTTTTTTGTTTTATACTATGTATCCACTATTCGGTGGGGCAAGTGTGTCCATACCGGGACAGGAATCGCGTCCACCTCCTTTGATGGCCATCGCGATGAGGCATGGCTCATGGAAGGAGGGGATTAGCCAATAACAGGCGGCATATGTAAATATATCCAGGAGAATACACCATTAAAGCATTGCGTCGATGGCCCCCCTACCCCGTTCCGCTTTTAACTTATCCAGGTAAAATTCGAGGTGCACGGTAGTACTACGCCCCGGCACGGAGCTGATCGAAAAAATACCCTGAAGGATAGACACACGATGCCGGATATTGCTGAGTCCGGTACCTTCCCTTTGCACTGCGGTATCGAAGCCACCTCCGTTATCTTCTGCAGTAATGCTCAGAATATTATCATACTGGATCATCTGTATCTCCATATGCGAGGCCTTGGTATGCTTAGTTACATTATGAACCAGTTCCTGGATCATACGGTACAGCAGGAGCTCGGTCGATTTATCTAAGGGGCCAATAACACCCTGTATATGCAGATCAATAACCAATGTACTGCTACTGCTGATTTGCTTACAAAAAAGCATGACCGCCTCTTCCAGGTTATGCCGGCTCAGAATATCGGGCATAAGGTTATGCGCTGTTTTACGGATCTCGGTACTGGTGTCCTGCAACATTTGTCCTATATCGTCCAGCTTACCGATATGAGCTGTTTCGGGAAATTCCTTCTTGATAGCGCCTACGTTCAACTTGATGGCAGCAAGCATACCGCCAATACCGTCATGCAACTCGCGTGCCAGGCGGCCTCTTTCTTTTTCCTCGCCCTGTAGCATAGCCCGGAGCTGTTCTACTTCATTTTCCTTGGCAGACAATCTTTTCTTCCGCTTGTTATTGCGATACATAATCGCCGAAATAATAATCAGGGCAGTCGCAGTCAGGCTGATCAATACCATCTGGAAATTCTTCTCGTTGAGCCGCTGCTCCTGCCGGGACAATAACAATTGTTTTTGTATCAGCTCATTGTCTTTTTCCGCAATCCGGTATTTGATCTCCAGCTGACTCACATTCTGCATCATGTCCTCATTATAAAAACTGTCTTTCAATTGCATATAGCGGCGGTAATAAACCAATGCCTTGTCCGCTTTGCCCATACTGTCATAAAACATGGCGAGTTTATCCGTATTTTCAAGAAGACGTCCCAGTGTATTTCCCGACTTTCTAGGCAAATTCTTCGCCTCATGGTTGGCCAGCAACAAATACTGTTCTGTCTGTTTAAAATCCCGCTCATCATAACTGATCGCAGCCAAAGCCCCGTAAATAATTATAGGCAGATCGGCGCTGTTCTTATACTTCTGAGCCAGCGCTTTTAATAATAAAGGCCGGCTTCGGGTTGCCTTGCTTAATGTAGGAAATGGCCAGGTTCGTCAAAGCCAGGCAACGCAAATTGTCGAGCTTATTTTTTTCTACCAGCCCCAATGCATCCTTAAAGATACCCTCCGCTTTCTGGTATGCTTCCTGATCCATGTAGTAATTCCCTTCATTAATCAGGAACATGGTTTGTCCCGATACATCTTTACTATTGAGCAGCAGCTTGGCCTTACCCAGGTAGAAAGCAGCCTCTTTATCCTTACCTATAAAGGAATAGAGGCTGTAGAGGTTATTATAAACATGTGCGCCGGATATGGGAGATGGATAACGTTCGGCATATTGCGCCGCTTTATGGAAATATATGATAGCCTTGTCATACAATTTTTGGGCTTGGTAGTTGATACCTATATTATTGCTGAGCACAGCAAGGTAGCCCCTATAGGAAGGAACGCCCAGGCAATAATGAATAGCCCGGTTGTAATAGTAAATCGCCTTTTCGTATATACGGTTCTGAGCATAAACATTAGCTATGTGGGCGTAAGATTTAATGATGCCGTTGGTAAAAGCTGATGCCTGGCTTTGCCGCAATGTCTCCCGCAGAAGTGCTATACTGCTATCCGGGAATTCCAACCTAAGGGCCGCAGCCTCATCGATCTTCCGGCTAATGACGGCGGTATCATATGAAAAGCGGATCACCTGGCCCTGTTCCAGGTAGCCGGAAGAGCCGACCTGCGCCCAAACAGGCCAGGCCAGGCATAGGAAAAGGCAGCACAAGACAATATGACGAACAGGATAATAATGATCCATAATCTTTCCTAACTAATACAATGAAATAAAGGTAATATTTTGCATAGGACCTTCCACAGAATACGCTATTTGTGCTTTTATTTCCCCTTTGTTGGGCTGTAATCCCGTACCCGGATAAACAGCAGGCCATCGAATGGCGTAACGAAAAAAGCATACCGGCTGCTCCTTCGCCAAAACACAAGATAATTCATAGCGCTGCGAAAAGCAATTTCAATTTATAGCAAAACAAATACGCATAACAATAAACAAAATCCTTCTTTGGAGGGCTACTATAATTGCTACAGAAGTTGTCAATTTGTGATACATTATCCAGGCCTGGATACATTCTTTTGGGTTATACAAAAAAACGAAAAACTCTTTTATGAAACAATTTTTTACCTGTTTATTGATTGTATGGGGCTTGTGGACCCACACATTGCCGCTTCAGGCGCAACAGCCGCAAACCTACAGCAAACGCCCGGAATTCCTTAAAGCAAATACGCACTGGCCTTACGGTGTATCGGGCGGACTGGACTTCAGCAGCGGCACACCCACTCCCTTTAGTTCTGCTATACCCTGGGATGGCGCTGCTGCCGCATCAGACCCACAAACCGGCGCACTGCTGTTTTATACCGACGGCCTGCAGGTATGGGATGCAAGCCATACGGTAATGCCCAATGGAGACAGCCTCTACGGTGGCCAGAACCTACAGGACGTATGCATTGTGCCGTTCGTAAACGATCCACATAAGTACTATATTTTTATGCTATTAGGATTTCAGGCTGCCCAAGCCCAATCCAGTGGCCGCTTTCACTACTGCGTAGTGGATATGAGGCTGCGCGATGGTAAAGGCGACGTGGTAGGCGGCACCAAAAATGTAGCGCTCCAAAACGAAGCTGCCGATACAGCCTCTACAGGTATTATTGCTATTCCCGGAGATAATTGCGACATCTGGCTCATGACGCATTCTTTCGGTAAATCCGAGTTTAAAGCTTATCATATTGATGAACATGGGCTGGACCCTAACCCGGTAATTTCGGTTGCCGGCAACCTGAACACCGGCGCTATATCAGCAGGTTGGTATGTTACGGGATCATATTACCGTTGTGCCATGACGGTATCGCCCGACCGGCGATTTATTACCGCAACCAGTATGGACCTGATCGCCGCTGCAACGGGCTTTTCGACTCCCGAACTAAATGGTACC
>JBEBWN010000107.1:0-10853 GCA_040392235.1 Taibaiella helva
GTTGCATTGTCACGGAATTGTAACCCACAGATTAAGGAAAGGTTACCGTTTATTTAGGTAAGGGGGCGGAATGGAGCGTTTGAGAGATATCCCGGAGGGAAAGGTCATTTTAGCAACCTTCCTTTATGGCCTGTGGAATTAGTGCCGGAATATAGAACTATATACCCCGGGCTTCAGGTAAAAGTAAGAAGGCAAAACCGGATAAATATCCTGGTATGAAGTGGTACATCCGGTTTGGGGAGTGTAATTATATTCTATTCTATATCCGGGCTATTGTATAAACCGCGAAAGAACGGCTGCTTTGATCAAGGTAGCCGTATTATTCACGCCAAATTTTTCATACAGGGAAAAGCGGTGATGCCCGACCGTTCGGTGACTCAGGAAAAGCCGGTCGGCAATTTCCTTATTGGTCATACCTTCTGCAATAAGCTGCAGTACTTCATTTTCCCGTTCTGTCAATTTGACCTGTAGCGTTGTGGTTTGCCCTGCCTGAAGTACATATTGCAACAAAATCTCTTTTAAAGGAGGCTCTATATAGGTAGCCCCGGCACATACCGTTTCAATGGCCTCAACCAGTATAGATTTGTCAGCCGTCTTCCGTACAAAGCCAGAGCAGCCATGTTGCATCATATCATGAATTTCAAAAGGGTCAGAAACGCCCGTAACGGCAATAATATTTATACGGGGATACCTGGGTTTAATATTCCGGACAAGATAATTACCAGTAGTATCGGGAAAATGAAGGTCCAGCAACAATACTTCCGGCGCCCGTTCTGCCAACCCTTTAAGCAGGCTATCACCGGAGTGATAACTGGATATGATCTCAAATTGTTCAAAGGGACGTAACATATTCATGATACCCTCAATCACCATAGGGTGATCATCTGCTATGGTAATTGTTGTTTTCATATATCTTCCGTCAGATTTTTTATGGAGAAGCGTAAAGATACTAAAGTACCGCTAAGAACGCTGCGGATTTCCATAAAGCCGCCCAGTATCTGCACCCGGTCGCGTACACTGTTCAGGCCTATACTATTTTTATGTGTTTTTTGCACATCATTTATTCCCTTGCCGTTATCCTGAAGGGAAACGATCAGCTGGCTCCCGGTTGCATTTATTGTTAAAGTTGCCCGCGTAGCTTCGGCATGTTTGGTGATATTCTGGATGAGTTCCTGTATAATACGGTATAAATGTAATTCTGCCACCGGACCGAGCACCGGAAATTCGCCGGAAATTACGGTCTTGCAGTCGATCTTGAAACCGGTATTAACCTGCAAAATATAGTTGTTCACTTCATTCAGTAAACCAACTTGTTTAAGCAGGGCATGATGAAGTTTATGGGTAGTATGCCGGAGTTCCGTTATACTGGCATCCAGGTTTTGCAAGGTTTCATTAAAATGCCGGGATAAATGCTCTTCTCTATAATCGGGCAATGCATTAAAATTCATTTTTACAGAGGTAAGCTTGCTGATAATACCATCATGTATTTCCTGTGCCAGGCGCAGTCGCTCCTGTTCTGCCCCTGCCAGTTTCGCCTTAATACTGATCAGCATTGTTTTATGTCGCCTCCTGTATAGGATAATGAGTAACAGCAGGATAAGAATCACTGATACCGAAATACCAAGATATTGCTTTTGGATCTTGCTACTCTGTTTGCTGATCAGTAATTGTTTGGACAGAAGGTCTTTGTCCTTCTCCGTTCCTTTAAACTGCATATTCAAATGATTGATAGCGGCGATCCTTTCTTCGTTAAATAGAGAATCTTTCAATTCGTAATAGAGTGTCTGGTAACGATAGGCTAAAATATTCTTACCTAATTTGTTGTAAATATTAGCCAGGTTGGAATAGGTGATCAGGTAACTTTCTCCTGTTTTTTCCTGTGATAGGCCGGCTTCCGCCTTCTTATATTTTTCCAGTGCTTTTTTATATTCTCCCCTTAAGTAGTATATATTTCCCATATCAAATAATTGAGACAGGCCGTCCTTACGATGGGACATCAGGGTACGTTCAGACAGATCAAAATAATATTGTGCAGAGTCCGGTTGTTCTTTCCGTACCCACATCTTCCCGATGCTATACAGGCTGGCCTGTAATTTTACTATATTATTGGTAGCCCGGTAATAAGCCACTGCTTTATTCCGGTAATGAATAGAAGAATCCGCGTTTCTTCTTTCATATAGATCAGCAATCGATCCATAACAAAAAACCAGAGCTTCTTTGTCATTGATCTGCCGTGCCAGCTTTAACGCCTCATCTGCATAATAAATAGCCTGGTCATACTGTAATGAAGCTATAAAACATGCCGTAATGCCGTTATAAATACTAATCTTTAATTTTACCGGGTTGCGGGCATAACTTGCCGATATTAATGATTTCCGGTAATAATAGAATGCACTATCGCTCTTTTGCAACCGGACAAATACATTACCCAGGTTCATATATAACAAGGGAATGCCGGCAGTAGCCCGCGGCGACAGATGGCCATATTCCAATGCTTTTAAAAAGGCGGCCTTACTGTTCGGCAGATCCGATTTATTGAAATAAGCTACACCCAATACATTATAAGCCAGGCACAATGCTTCTGTATAGCGGATATTTTTGCAATATCTTATCGCCCTCTTCATTATATAAACTGTCGAGTCGGGGTTTGCATCGCAACGGGCTATTCCCTCTTTAATTAAAGCATTTACTGCTGCAGTATCTATTATACCATGGGAAACATTATATAGCCCTGTTTCTATAGGGGAGGCAGCTTCATTATCCTTTTTGTCTTCGCCTGTACCACAAGCACCCAACAGGCTAAGCAGATAGCAAATAATAATGGTACAGGCTCTCTTCATTTACCGTCGCGTTAGTGCAACCCAAATATAACAACAAATGAAACACAAGACAAAAGCTTCTCCTTACCCTAACGGTGTAGTTACGGTACGGGAGCTGGAAAAATAAGTTCCGATGCTTTTTGCTGGTCCTAACGCAGGATTATAGCTATTTGATTTTTATATTAAATATGTTTAGCAGTTAAAAATTTGAAACACATGTGTTACAGGCTAACGCATTAATGTTACACTACCTTTATAGCGCTCTGCCGGCCGCTGGCCGAAATAAATATCGACCTGGTAAACATAGCCTCCCGCGGGTTGCTCTACACCATTGAACTTCCCATCCCATCCCCGTCCGTTAATATCTGTGGTTGTAAATATCAGTTGTCCAAACCGGTTGAACACCTGCAGACTAAATGCAGATACGTCCTGAGTCAGTAATGATCTTGGGAAGAAGTAATCGTTCCGGTCATCGCCATTCGGTGTAAAAGCATTGGGTATATCAGTATGACATCCTTTGCGGACATGCACCGATTCTGTAGCCAGGCAGGATAGCTTTGCTGTACGGATGGTAAGACCGTAGGTACCGGGCTGAACAACCTGTATTTGTTCTGTCGTGTCGCCGGTGGTCCAGTAGTAGCGATCTCCGGGCTGGGCGCTTTCCAGGCGGTTGCGCAGCAGAACCGGCCGGTCTCTGCTACAGATCAGGGTATCGGGGCCGAGATGGATGGCCGGTAAAGGTTCTACGTATACCATATCGCTGTAGCTGGCCTCGGGACAAACGCGGAATTGTATGGTCAGTTGCACCGGCATTACACCCGGTACTTCATAGGCATGACGTATTTCCGGCTCGTTTCCGGATACCATGTCCACCCCATCACCGAAAAGCCATCGAAGACCCCTGGCGCTTTTATCCGTCTGCGGCAGGAAGCTAATAGATTGCCCCAAACAAATACTATCAGAACTTAGCCGGAACCGGCCCGAAAACTGGGAATCCACAACAATCATTTTAACTATACTATCCTGGCAAACCTTTCCAATACCTTTAAGCATAACCCGGTATGTGCCGCTATTGGGATAGACATGTTCCGGGCTACGCTGTGGCGATTGACTGCCATCCCCGAAATCCCATTGAAAAGTTATGAAATCCTCATCGGAAGTATTCGTGAAATCTAACAGCGTTTCCTGACAGATAATGCTGTCGGCATCGAAAGAAACTTTGTGTTCTTCTTCCGGCACCAGGAAATATAAAGTCGTATCACATAAAGCGGTGCGCACATTTAAGGCGTAGGGCCCGGAGGGTATATTTTTTAAGGAATCGGTTAGCGAGAGCACCTGTCCGAGGCTATCACGCCATTCATAGTGATATGTTACCGTATCGCCCGGGTAAGTGCTGGCCCAGGCTTTGCCGTCGGAAGCGCCTTTGCAGGTCGTGCCGGTATGTATATCCGGCAATACGCCGTTAGGAAAATATACATAAAAAGTGTCTGCATGGCTATTGCAGGGAGGAGTATGATAAGTAACCCAGTATTTGCCCGGTGTATCCACGGTTCTTTGTGCAGCCGTTTTACCATCATTCCAACTGTAGTCCCAGCCGTCTGTAGCATATTTAGCAGACAAAGACATTTGGTTCACATTGGCCCAACAAGCAGCTTTCGCCTCCTGCGCCGATTGCTCGCTCCCATAGGGTATTACGGTCACTACATTGGGCAATCCGCCATGCATGTCCTGTTGGGGCAGCATCTGCACCGCGTTTGCGGTGTAGCCGCAGGCTGCGCCCAGGCTGTCGGGAACGTTGATAGCGCCCAATTGCTTGCCATTGATAAAGTAAATTTTGCCGTCTGGCCCCAGTTTTAAATGGGAAAAATTAAGGGAACCCACCTCGAATTGAGACTCAATTATTGCCGTCGGATTATTGGTGCTTAAGTCGTACTGATAAATTTTGCCGTTCATCGAAGCTACGTAAGCCTTGCTGCTATTCCGGGAAAAAGCTGCGCCATAGGCCGCACAGCAGGCCAGCAAATCTACTTTATTAGAGAACAGGCCGGTGTTAGGATCAAAATCGAACAGGGAGGCCCCCTTGTTGCCCCCCCAGATGCCCGTTTGCGTGGCTAATGCCTTCTTCCTGTCCGGCGATACGGCCAGGGAGCCAACTGGAGCCATAGCGCTGCCCAGGCCCGTTGCAGAAACAACTGCTGTGGTATTTACCCCGTCGGCCGTAACCTCATAAGCCCTGAAATTCGACGATGTAGCATTGATAGAACTGGTCAGTAACCATACATTACAACGGTTGCCCATTGCTGCGGTCATTTTTTCAGAGAGAAAAGAGTCAACATATATACTCTTTTGTGCCGGAACCACATCGCCCAGGCCGCCGTTCAAGGCCATATCCACAACACTATAGTAAAGATCTCCGGCGCGCTGTTGCCAGCTTTCCCTGGCGGTCAGCGAAAATAGGTAATACTTCCCCGGTGTTTCCGGCATGGGAACAATGACAACACCCTGGGAAGTGCTGCTGCTCGGTGTATTCTCCAGGTTAGGGCTTGTTATCGGTACCAGGTCCCGGCCATTGGGCATAGGATTACCATTCCGGTCCCAGACATAAAAGCCTTCCGTATAGAACAATAATCTGCCCCGGTCATCACATATGGAAGCGCTGCCTTCGCCAAAAGCGCTATACCTTGTTCCCGGGTAAACGCCCATATTGGTCAGAACCGGCTGTGGCTTACCACTGCTGAAATCTATTCCGCAACGGGTACCAAAAGCCCAGATATTTTCATATTGCGCCCGGCCGGGTGAGGATAAGCCTACTAATACAACCAGGAACAATCCAAGTAATTTATATCTCATTTTCAGGAATAATTAATGTGAATAACAAAGAGGAAACCTTTTACAATCGACAAATCTACCAGGTCAGCCGACCTGGTAGATTGCAGTACACCAATTGAAACCGATAGGAAACCCATTACCGGAGCTGGCAGTCAACGGCTACCGTTACCTCTTTAAAGAATACATCCCGTACAACCTCCGGTACACGAACCTGGTAGTCGCTCAGGCTAAGTGTAAATACCGATTTCAAGGAAATATTACCCCCTTTTATCACGATGGCGGCATCCCTCCATATTTCCTGTTGCTGCCCATGAATGGTTATTGCTCCTTTAATTTTCACATTATAGGTGCCCTCTTTCGAAAAGTTGATTTTTTTCGCATCGAGGATCTGGCCTTTGAAGCTGGCATTCGGAAATTTTTCCGTTTCCAGGTAATAGTCGTTAAAACGCTTGGTGGTCGCCTCGTTGATATGGTCAGGCATAGCGGCTGTAATAAACCGGAAGCCGCCTACAGCTATAGTAAAGTTCAGCGCCCCACTGCTTGTTTCCAAGGTACCTTTCATATCGCTGTTGGTAGCAAGAAGCTCGCCTATAGGGGCAGGAAGCGTAAAAGAGACCGTTCCTTTCGAAAGATTATATTGTGTGGCCAATGTAGCCGGCCCAAAAGCCAGCACACCCAGAAGGATAGCCCAAAACGCAGGCCGTAGCATGTAGATATTCGATATATATTTAGTTGTCATTATTTACTTTTTTTGAGAATTATTGATGTTTTTCGCAATACACAAGGCTTTTAAAGCCCTTTTACCTTCACTAACTTCTCAGCCTTGATCCTTGTGCCGTTTTTATCCGTTATATGAACAAAATATACGCCTTCAGCCATATCCCTAACATCTATCTCCCTGGCGGCTTTTACCTGTTTCATCAGGCGTCCTTCCAGGCTATAGACGAATACATCTACCGTTATGGGCGCATCCACCCGGATAGTATGGCTGGCAGGATTAGGGTAAATATGGGTTTGGCCTGCAATACTGTTAACCGTCTCAATACTGCTATAATTGGTTACTTTGTAAACATCAGAAGTATCGCTACATAAACCGTCGCCGACAATAACCTGGTACATTCCATTCTCCTTAACATCATATACGCTGTCTGTAGCCCCCTGTATGATACTGCCATTCAGCATCCATTGGTAGGTTTGGTAACGCGTCGTCGTGCTCAATTCAAACACCTCAATGGTGATTATCGGTGTTTCCATTTCATACTTACCAACAATAAAAGTATCTACTTTGTAATGACAACCATTAGTGGACATTAACCAGTACTTTCCTGCGGCGGTAATCGTGGTTGTGCTGCCCGAAGCGCCATTATTCCAGGAATACTCGTACTTATCCAGAATCTCTGCCGGCTTAAGTTGTATGCCTGTCGCCCAGTCTTTTTCACAAACAACCGTATCCAGAAAAAGAGCATACGTACTATCGCCCGGTACCGGATAAACCACTTCGGTGGGCAAACAAATAGATGGATTAATACCTTTAGGAAGCGCGACCGTTGCATTTTTATATTCGCAGGCAGTCCCGGAAAGATTGGGCTTATTTATAGAAGAGAGTGTGGCATCAAAAGTTCCGTCAACCACATTGGGAAAGTAAATGGTATCGCGGTATAATTTTAAATACGGCATCAATGTACCGAAGCCGCTTCCTCCCTGCATCATACTACCAATACTAGCTATCAATTGCCTGGAGGCATTTATAGACGCGGTGTCATATTTGGAAACATCATATTGCTGTAGCGAGGTAATATCTTTAAGGTGGTCGTAATTGCCCATATACACCTTATTATTATCGGGCGAAAACACTACAGAATAGGTTTGCAGATCTTTTTCAATCTGGATGGCATCAGAAACCACACCGGTTGCCGGGTTAAACTTGCACAATAATACACCACTGGTACTGTCTGCATATCCAAATTGGCAAAACGGAGAAAATGACGTGAGAATTATCCTTTCCCGATTAGGGGAAACGGTCATTCCGCCCAGGGGATAGTACCAGATCATGCTACCCGTAGCAGATACTACCGGCGTTGTCTGCACACCGGCATTGGTAATATGATAGGCTTTGAATTCGGCCCTGCCTGCCTGGTGAACCATTAGCCATATATCACAGTTATTGCCGGGAATGGCTATCATACTCTCTGCCAGTGTATCGTTATCCAGCAATATGTTTTTGCGCCCGGCCACAATATCGCCCAATCCGCCCCGCAAACTCATATCCACAACCGAATAATATAACGAACCGGTGCTGATATTACTAGGGCTCATATCAGTTAGGCCGCATAGGGAAAAAAGGTAGTATTTTCCGGGCGAGTCAATCATGGGTACAATGCAAACACCTTGCGTTGTGGAGCCGCCGGAGTGTCTGCCACCTCCATTACCATATAAGCTATCCCCATTGGGCATAACATTGTGATTACGGTCCCAGCAACGGTAACCATTGGAATAGAAATTCAGCACGCCGCTTACCGGATCCGCAGCGGAGGCCGTACCTTCAAACACATCGCTGCTATCATTGAGCGTGGCCAGCGGCGGATTTTTATTAAAGTCGACATCGACATTGCGTATTGACCAATAACTATTCGCTTTCAAAAAATTTTGCTGCTGATCATAACGGTGCGATTGCGCAGAGGCGCCGGCACAATATAGCAACAACAAAGAAGGAAGTAAACATTTTAATTTCATCTAAGATGTATTTTGCAGGTTAAAAATGAAAACAGATTCTTCAGCCGGCCCTCTCCTATTCCAACGGACATAATATTCCCTCTATGCCCCTGTTCTACCGCTAAGGGTTAACCGGGGCAATGAGGTGGTTACCGACTTATATTATATTACTGAGCTTTTATGTGCATATGGGATCCGGGTCTTTGGTTTGGTTTAATGAATACAAATATCTTCACCTTATGGCATGCAAACAAGAGTAAAAAGGCCTATTTTGCAATAGGCACTTAAACCGTTTGTTTAATATGTTATCCTCCTTTAGCGGAAGAATAATGTAGCTCTGGTATTTCCCATGATTGGGGGAACTTTACCGGTCACAGGGCAATGAAAGAACAAAGCCGGTGCTTTGCCAGGCTTTCCGCCTGGCAGCATTAATAAAAGCTGATCGATATGCAGATAAAAGGGCAATAATCGCTTTTCTGTACAAGTTCAGCTATCTCATATGCTTTTCTGCGGATCGTTTGACCATATAGAAAATTCAGCTGCATCTCCGTCCTGTTAAAAAAACAAACGAAGCAATAGCAGCGACAACATTTAGCGGGACCGCTGTTAAAAAGGTGTCAACCCCCTCTTTTAACCGGTGTTTGTCCCCATCAAGACGTAGATTTGCTGTTATATGAACGGAAAACATCACAATATGATCACGCGGCAGCTCTTTGTTTTGCTGGCCCTGGTCGTTGTGCTGCTGGCCTCCTGCCCCGTAAAAAGCGGCATCAAAAGCCTGGCAGGCATCCCCGTAAATAAAGAACAGTCTTTCGCAAAAAAAACGCAGCTGCATCCTGGCAATGGAACGCCATGTAATGTATCGGAATCTGTAACCGGCCCATCTTTGCTGCAATGCGATATTTCTGCGGCAGGAGAACAGCCTTTGTTCTTTTTTAATACAGCAGTTGCTTTCCTTTTAGGCTATTCAGAACAGCAAGCGGGCTTGCATAATGCTTACTGCCCTGTGCCAGGTCTTCGGCATTTACCGCTCTTCCTGCAACATCGTAAATTGATCATTTAGTTTCTCCGTTACTATTGTCTTTCTTATACTGAGTCCTGTACTATAGGGCTCTTTCAGGCATTTTTTTCTCTATATAAACCGGGATTATAATACAAACGGTATATCCGCAGGTGTTCTTTATACGGCCTCCCCTTCCGGGAGCCGGTTATCCTGATGAGGTATCGGAACCGCTTAATCCCTTAAAATCTATTGCATAATATGATCAAGCATATTATGGTCGCCGCCTTATGGTGTATGGCCATTACTCTTGCATGCCGGGTTCAGGCGCTGCCCCAGGATAATACACTCGGCAGGTTGTGGCCGGTGGTCCTGCAAAGTTATCCGGGTATCCGGTCAAAAGAAGCAGCGGTGGATGCCGCCCGGTTTCGCGAACGTGCGGCAAAAGCCGGTAAAATACCCCAGGTCCATGCACAGGCACAGAATACTTATGGTACCTACTCCGGTGCAGCAGGCGCCTTCTTTCCCCAGCCCGGCTTTTTCAATGTTAGCAGCGCTCCCGCATCCCTCCGGGGTTCCAGGGTATCGTCCAATACTTTCGGGTCGGCAACTGTGGAATGGGAACTGTTTTCCTTCGGTAAACGGCAACGGGAAGACAAAGCGGCGCGTGCGCTGACCGCCACAAAGACCAGCGACAAAGACGCCTACCTGCTGGAGTTAAAAAAAGTATTATCAGAACGATACATAGCATTGCTGTACCAGGAGTTGAAACTCAGCTGGAATAGCCGGAATACGGACCGTTTAAGGGATATCCGGATCCTTACCTCCGGCCTGGCACGGTCTGGTATACGACCGGCTGCCGACAGTCTCTTTGCCCTGTCTTCTTTTACGCAATCGCTCGCAGGAAATGAACGCCTGGAAGCTGAGCGGAAAGCCGCCCTGATACAGTTACAAGAACTGTATGGCGATACCCCGGTCTATTACCAGGCTTCCCTGATACGTTTCCGTGAACCGGTTCCCCATCATCCTGCCGGGGAGCCAACAATGGACCAAACACATCCCCTCCTGGCCGGATGGAATTACCAGGCAGATTTTTACCGATGGAGCAGCGCCGTACAAAAAAGCGCCGCCCTGCCCTCTCTGCGTTTGCTGGGCGGTTATGCCTACAGGGGTTCCGGTATCGGCGCAAACGGAATGGTATCGGGAAAATGGCAGGACGGTTTTTCGAATCCTTCCGGCAATTTCCTTGCCGGCATAGGTATTACCTGGAACCTGAGCAATTTGCATACGAACCGTCTCCAAAGCAAGGCCTATTTAAAAGAAGCGGAAAGCATGCAGATGGTAACCCTGCAATACCAACAGGCAATGCAGGCTGATCTTTCGGCTACGTATAGCCGTATTGTACAGCAGTATGAACTGATTCGCCATACAACTACGGCGGTCCGGCAGGCCCGCGATGCCTATGAAATGTACCTGTCCCGTTATAAAAGCGG
>JBEBWN010000108.1:0-10810 GCA_040392235.1 Taibaiella helva
TAACAAACAAAGATAATTTTCCTAAGCAATTTTTAAAAATTTGTCACAAATTTCTATCCGTTTTCTTTTAAGAGCAGTTCATCACTACAACAGTATATTCTCAACCCTTTTACTATGGTTAGGATAATCTGTATTATAATGCAGTCCCCTGCTCTCTTTTCTAAATTGAGCGCTTTTTACAATCAGGTAGCCTATGGTAATCAGGTTACGCAGTTCCCCCAACTGCGGCGACAAGGTAGTAGCCTCATATAACCGTTCCGTTTCCTCATGTAAAAGATCCAGCCGACGCATGGCCCGTTCCAGGCGCACATTATTACGCACGATACCTACATAGTCGCTCATCACCGACTGCAACTCTTTCAGACTTTGGGTAATCAGGATCATCTCCTTTGGATCGGTAGTGCCTCCAGCATCCCACTCCGGTATATCTTCCTTCCAGATCAGGTATTCCTCCTGCTGCACGATATCTTCGTAGCAACGGTGAGCAAACACAAGCGCCTCTAACAAAGAATTGCTAGCCAGCCGGTTAGCCCCATGTAGTCCGGTACTGGCGCATTCTCCGCAAGCGTATAAATTCCGTATAGAAGTACGTCCATAATCATCTACTTTGACCCCGCCGCAACAATAATGTGCTGCCGGTGCCACCGGTATCATATCTTCGAAAACATCAATACCCGATTTTATGCAACGTTCATAAATGTTTGGAAAATGATGTAAAAATTTATCCCGGTCCATGTGGCGACAATCCAGGTATACAAATTCTGTACCGGTTCTTTTCATTTCACTGTCGATAGCACGCGCAACGATATCCCTGGGAGCCAGATCTTTCCGCGCATCATATTGCTCCATAAACGCGACGCCCTCTTTATTCCGCAAAATACCTCCGTCGCCACGCACTGCCTCTGTAATCAGGAACGATGGGCTCACACCGGGCTCATATAACGCTGTAGGATGAAACTGGATGAACTCCATATTCTCTATCCTGCCCTTGGCCCGGTACACCATGGCAATTCCATCTCCGGTAGCGATCTTAGGGTTGGTTGTCGTGCGATACACCTGCCCGCAGCCTCCCGACGCCATAACGGTTGCTTTCGCTAACAATTTTTCAACGACGCCTGTATGCATATTCAGTACGTACACGCCATAACATTCTATATCCGTGGTCGATTTAGATACCAGGTAACCTAAGTGATGCTGGGTAATAATATCAGCAACGAACCAATGATTATTCATCACAATATTAGAATGCCGGGAAGCTTCTTCCAGCAGGGCACGCTCTATTTCCCAACCGGTGATATCCTTATGATGCAGTATCCGGAATTCCGAATGCCCCCCTTCTTTGCCCCTCAGAAAATCGCCATCAGCATTTTTGTCAAATTTTGTCCCCCAATTGATAATCTCTTCCACGCGCTCACGCCCTTCCCGCACTACCGTTTCCACTACTGATACATTGCAGAGCCCGTCACCTGCTATTAGCGTATCCTGGATATGCTTGTCAAAACTATCATTGGTATCATCATTAACGACTGCGATTCCCCCCTGCGCATATTTGGTATTCGTCTCATCTGCATAGGCCTTGGTCAACACCGTTACTGTTTTATCCGGGAAACGTTGCGCTGTCTTAACCGCGAAGGTTAGTCCAGCAATACCGGACCCGATAACCAAAAAGTCTGTTTGTGGCATACCTGTCTTATGAAAAAATCAAAAAATATCAATACCCTGCGAAGGTAATATATTCATTACAACCTAATGCCCTTCGGAGACAGTATAGCCACCGGTTTAAAGGCGCAAAAAAAACAGGCCATCATTCTAAGAGCAGAATCAGGTTTTTCCACTAATTAAAAAGAGGCTATTCCATCAGAACAACCTCTCTCCAAAGAATAAATACCCAGAAATTATCATATATACAAATAGGCTATTTCGATGGTTCCTTATCGTTTTTGCACTCTTAAAATACAGGGATCTTCATTGCTCTTTACAAATTCCAGCAGGTACCAACCCTGGGCCATAGCATTCATACCGATATCCATCCGGGGTTTATCCACCACAGTACGGTATACCTCCCTTCCCTGCGCGTCGTAGATCTTGAGTTCTTTGACTTTGGTATTATTCAGGGTAATATGCATTACCTGGTCTACCGGGTTGGGATAAATTACCGCACAGTCGACTACCAGCTCTACCCTTACTGTTGCCGCCGGTGGCTCACGCCCCTCCACGTCTTTTACGGTATAGGTAAACCAGTCCGTACCTGATTCTGTAGTCAGAGGCTTATAGTGGGGCTGGCCGTCT
The DNA here is from genome assembly GCA_040392235.1 of Taibaiella helva. GTDB lineage: Bacteria > Bacteroidota > Bacteroidia > Chitinophagales > Chitinophagaceae > Taibaiella > Taibaiella helvus_A. The sequence goes on from JBEBWN010000108.1 coordinate 2,290, forward strand.
GCTGCTTTTTCTATTTTTCCAAGGGCGGGTGGCGTAATCACCCGGAAGGTATTGATGTCGAAAGGGGCACAACGGGGATTATCATTATCCAACACGGCCAACGAAGTTGTACGCCCTATATGCACCTTAACAGAGTCATCAGCGAGATAAGGCCTGTCAAAACTGATATAAATATCACCTGATTGATCCATGCAACCATTTGCCATCCCTAAAAATGCCCGGATGTAATAAGTGCCCTCTATAAAGGCGACCAGGGTATCCCTGTTAGCCCCGGCTAAAGCTATATGGTTCCGGTACCATTGCACGCTATCTGCATTGCTCACGCTGGCAGATATTATAGCCGAATCCCCCTCACACAAGGTGGCATACAAAGCTGAGGTGCTCTGTGTGTAGGCTCGCTGTGCAATCAGGCATATCAACAATATAAATAACCGGCGCATAATTCTCAAAAAATAAACCTTTAGTTTCACGCAGCATTATAACTGCCATTCGCAAACCGCCGGAAAGCCACAAGATAGCTTGCGGTCTTCACCGGCTGCTTCCCTCTTTAAAACAATATTACTGGTAAGTAGTTGTTACGTTAGTTCCATTAATCGCTGGTGCATTATTGATCGTAACAGAACCCACGCCATTAGAGCTATGACAAGTTGTTATCGTAGTACCAGCTGAAAGGGCATCTACATAGCTAGCTGTAGCGTCGAATGCATTAGCGCCTAAACTCAGGTTGGCAATCTGGGCGGCCGGGATAATTGTAGTATTAGTAGCGCTTGCCGTAACGCCGGTACCGCCCCAGGTATAAGTTAGTGTGCCATAGGTACCAGATGTCAGTGCCAATGTACTGGCTGCAGCAGCCGGACTACCCGCCTGTGTCGTTGCTGTCAGCTCAATATCTACTGGTGTACCTGTACAATAAAAAGGATGTTCCGAAGCAACGCTGTTGCTTAAGTTGGGATACACAATAATCGATTTATACATTGTATCAGAAGGACAGGTAGCGCCACCCGTCTGCACCACTACTAATTTGTAAATGTGTTGTACCGGAGCGGAGGATACATTCGCTAACGTTCCCGAGGATACTACTAAACTCTTGGATGTTGCAATGGGCGTTGTATTTTGGTTATCGAACCAGAAATAGTCGTATGTAGTCGATGCGGGCGGATCCGGTGCGGTCAGCGTAACACCTTGCCCCGTACATACCTTTGAAGTATCGCTTGTTTGGGCATAGCCGGAAAGCCCTCCCAATAAGAGAGCAGCTGATAGTGCGGTCAATTTAGACAGGAGATTGCGTTTCATAATTGTTGTATTTAGTTGGTTAAAAAAATGGATTATCGTTAAAAGATATATTTATTGGAAAGAGGTCGCCGGATGGGGATCGGGAGGTTTTTTAACAACGACGGTAAAGGGATAACTCCGTTCGCAGTTATTGCTATTCTTCAGATAGAAAATGCCGGTATAACTACCGGTAGCTGCTCTAGGAACCGGCATAGTTACCGGCACCGGGCTGGCCGGTAAGGATGTATAGCTTACCGGAAGAAAATAAGCGCTTAAAGCAACCGGACTCCAGGCGATCTGGTACATCGTCGGACTATTTTGCGGGTTGGTATAGGGCAGGAAGAATTGGGACAGGGATTGGCAGGCGTCAAAACTGGACGCAAAGGTCATATCGGGCAAAGGCCATACCAGTGCATAGTCGGGTACTCTTTCCGACTCTGTAGGACAAGCCGTGTTGGCCTTCGCTATCCAATAGGTAGTAGCGGTAGTGAGTGCTGGGGTTGTGTAATTGCTCCCGGTTTGTAAAGCAGTAATATCTGCGGGCAAATTGCTGGCATACCATTTTAGCTGGTAACCGGCCCCAACAGGATCAACCGATAATGCAACGGCATTTCCGCTGCAGGTAAATACCGTATCGTTCAGCGGCGATGTGAAAGAAGGTTTTCCAGGTACGCGCTTTACATCATATACATTTACTGTGGCGGCAGCTACCGCCAATACATTTCGGCAGGCTAACACAACCCTGTCAAAGGGCGAGGTACTGGTAAAATAAACCGGTACAATATTGTTGCTGCCGAATAGCGTCAACAGGTCTAAACCCAGCAAGGCCTGCCGCAAGCTCTGCTCCGAACTGGTTGCCGTGGCCCCATTGAAGGTCTGTACTGAAATGCTGTCCAACAGGCTCAAACTTAGAAGACTGGGTGGTATAGCCATTAGTACCCTGACCTCATCGCCGGAGGCAGACAGGTTGGAAAAATAAACCGTTTGCGACACCTTTGCTCCCAGGGCAACAACGCCTGTTGTCAATGCCGAAAAACTAGCTGCGCTGTTGTCTATCGCATTCTGCGGATTGCTAACTGCGGCAGACAGATTAATCGAGGTCCCCGTTATAGATCCCAAATTCGTATAAGCTGGCATCTCTGTGCAGGAAGGAACAGTATTATCATATTTAGCATAGTAAACAGGCAGTTTCACGCTGGATACCAGGTCAGCTGGAGCTTCTACCCTTATACGAACGGCATCGAATACACCAGCTACTGCCGGAGGCGTGATCACCAGGAACAACTCGCCATTGCCATTACGTAACATACGAAAATTGTTGCTGGCCGAAGCAGACACGGGCGATGTTCCGGCGCCCAGGTAAGCATCTACATAAATATTACTATTGACTAAGCCGAGAATACCCAGCAAACCATAGACCAGGCCGGTTACAGTAGGCGTACCTACTTTTATATAGACCGTACTACCCGCTGGCAAATTGCTGGCAAACTGCATCTGCAAATAGGCATTGCCTCCATTTACACCCAGTACAGCCTTGTTAGAGGTGATTATTGAGGAATCAGCCAGCGACGCACTAACAGAATTTCCAGGATTGGATACACCCGTTCCTACTCCACAACCAATGGCACAGCTATAAGCATCATTGGCTTGAGTTGTAGCATAAATGACCTGCCCGCCGGCTCTCTGTACTACCGCAAAGCAGGCCAGTAGGAGCAACAACAGAAAGGCGTTGTTCACCGGATGGAGGCGCTTTATACGGATTGGGCAAGGCATAGCACGAGGGATAAGCAATGTTCAACAGGAAGCGATGTATAAAATATGCATAAAACACATAAATTATGCACTAGAAAATACATACAATCCTGCAAATCAAATTATTAACACCTAAAATATTTTAACAAATCTATTGCTTTTTTGTGCTTACGCAAGATTTGTGCTTATATTTGTCTGTAAACAACCGTTTTTTGTCCACCAACAACGACATACATTTTCCTACTACAGTCAAACAGATACACATTAAACAGCAATAGATTTAAAGACCCATATTACCTACCGTGAACGCCATTTAAAAAAGCCCAAACCGAATTATGATGAAGATCCTTATTGTAGAACAGGAAAATCTGGCAACCGATCTTTATTACCCTATGCTCAGGCAAATGGGATATAAGCCCTGCCTGCCGGTTACCAGTGCTATGGAAGCTTTTAAATTTCTGCAACGTACCCCGGTAGACCTAGTGTTGCTTAATCTCACTGTGGCCAACTACCGCGGCGCACTAGATGTTGCCGCTTATATCCACCAACATGAGCTGGCCGTTCCGGTTGTCGTTCTAAGCGACCAGAGCGATACTACCCTGATCCATTCCATAAAAAAGTATCACCCCGCGGCCTTCCTGTTAAAACCGGTAAGCAGAGAATCTCTTTTTGCCGTTATCGAACTGGCCGCGCCCGATTTTGAACATCCACAGAATACTGAAAAGGTGCAAGATATCTTTATCAAGACCGGGACACGGCATGAAAGGATCAATCTGCAACAACTGGCTTTTGCTAAAGCAAACGGAAAATATACCGAGCTTCATTTTTCTTTCGGCAAAAGGTTGGTTCGAATGTCTCTCCGGTCATTCATAGAAAAATATCAGAATATATTAAGATTATTAAGAGTGCACAAAACTTATGCCGTTAATCCGTCACGGGTTTCTTCCTTTTCGGCTTACGAAGTACGTATTGCCGGACATACCATCCCTATCGGCCGTCTTTTTATGCCTGACGTAACCAACAGCCTGCGTACAATGACGTTGCCGGACGGTTAAGCAAAAAGGGGGATAGCACAGGTAAGAGCAAATAAATTTACCTTTGCCTCCTCGTACAATTTAAGTTTGCTATTTTATGGAAATACCTGAGCATCTGAGCGTAGATGATTTATATACTTTACTGGAACAACAGATAACACTTCAACCCCGGGACCTGGAAAAAGTACGCGCCAACCGGCGCTACCTGGATCGTAAAATCGAAGGCGGAGGTACTTATTACGGTATCAATACCGGTTTTGGCTCCTTGTGCAATGTCCGGGTCAGCGATGATGAGCTGGCACAGCTGCAAAGAAACCTGGTAACGTCCCATTCCTGCGGATTTGGCGACGAAGTCCCGGCAGAAATCGTAAAAATAATGTTGCTACTGAAGATCAGGGGATTGGCCCAGGGGTTTAGCGGTATTCACGAAGATACGCTCGGGCGGCTAATCTATTTTTATAACAACAACATTTTACCTACCGTATACGAACAGGGATCTCTCGGCGCCTCAGGCGACCTGGCCCCCCTGGCACACCTGAGCCTTCCCTTAATAGGCTTAGGTACAATACAGGCTAAGAATGGCAAGCAAACTGCCGAAGCAATACTGACGCAGCACCGGTTGTCACCACTCACCTTACAGGCTAAGGAAGGATTGGCATTGCTCAATGGCACACAGTTTATGAGCAGTTACGCCACCTGGGCTCTTTTACAGGCAGACCGGTTGCAGCAATGGGCCGATATTATAGCGGCTGTTTCACTGGAAGCCTTCGATGGAAAAGCCGAGCCTTTTGCTCATCCTGTACACAGGGTCCGTCCTCATGCAGGCCAGGTTGCCACGGCCGAAAAGATACGACAACTGCTGCAGGATAGCCCTATGCAACAATTGGAAAAGGCACAGGTACAGGATCCCTATTCTTTCCGTTGCGTGCCACAGGTACATGGAGCCACCAAAGATGTTATTAAAAACATCCGTACCGTCGTAGAAACAGAGATCAATTCGGTAACCGATAACCCCATCGTGTTTGAAGCAGAAGACCTTATTCTCAGCGGTGGCAATTTTCACGGCCAGCCCCTGGCTCTGCAGCTCGACTTCTTTGCCATAGCCATAGCCGAACTGGCTAATATTTCGGAAAGAAGAACCTACCTCCTGGTAAGCGGCCAAAGGGGCTTGCCGCCATTCCTGGCCAAAAATGCCGGATTGCATAGTGGTTTTATGATTGCACAATACACGGCGGCATCTATCGTCAGCCAGAACAAACAATATTGCACACCGGCATCGGTAGACAGCATCGTCAGCAGTAATGGACAGGAAGATCATGTCAGCATGGGCGCTAATGCTGCTACCAAACTCAGGAAGGTAATCAACAACGTACAGCGCGTACTGGCTATTGAATTGCTTTGTGCAGTGCAGGCGGTCGACTTTCGCCGCCCGCTGCAAACCTCGCCGCAGTTGGAACGGTTGATCGCGGCCTTCCGTAAGGAAATAACCTTCAATGATGCAGACAGGGTGTTGCACGACGATATGATCAGGGCCGAACACTTCCTGGATAAAAGCCCTGAAAACCTGCTGAATACTTTGTGACGGTACAGGATTGCCCATCATTTCTAATATCATTACCTATGACGGTACACGATCTATATCAAATATATCTGCAAAACCCCTCTGTTGAAACCGACAGCAGGAAAGTTAAAAAGGGCGACCTGTTTTTTGCCTTAAAAGGCGAATTGTTCGACGGCAACCAATATGCTGCAACGGCCCTGGAAGCCGGTGCAGCATATGCTGTAGTAGACGATGCCCTTTATGCTGCGGCAGGCCCGCGGTATATCCTGGTAGAAAATGTGCTGGATACCCTGCAGCAACTGGCCCGCTATCACCGTATGCAACTCCGGATCCCCATATTAGCCATAACCGGATCGAATGGAAAAACCACTACCAAAGAGCTGGTAACGGCCGTACTGGCTTCGCAATATCGAACTTATGCTACCCCGGGCAATTTTAACAACCATATTGGTGTACCACTCACGCTTCTGCGTATCCGTCCCGATGCCGAAATGGCCATAGTAGAAATGGGCGCCAACCATATTGGCGAGATTGCTTCTTATTGTACAATAGCCCTGCCCAGCCATGGGTTGATTACCAACTGCGGCAAGGCCCATCTCGAGGGATTTGGTAGTATAGAAGGCGTTATGAAAGCAAAGGGAGAATTGTACGATTACCTCAGGGAAACGGGCGGAACGGCTTTCCGGAATACAGACCTGGATTACCTCGCCACCATGTCGAAAGGCATTCCAGAGCAGGTTACTTACGGCACAGCCAATGCCCAAATTATCGGAAAACCTTTAACGGATAGTATTTTTACTAAACTGGTCCTGCTTAGCAACGGTATGGAAACCGTTATCACCACACAGCTCGTGGGCGCGTACAATTTACCTAATGTATTGGCTGCAGTTGCTGTCGGCCGGCAGTTTCACATACCCATTGATCGTATAAAAGAGGCTATCGAGCAATACAGCCCATCCAACAGCCGGTCGCAATGGCTGGAACTGGGTGATAACAAAATAATCCTGGACGCCTATAACGCCAACCCCTCGAGTATGAAACTGGCGATCGAAAACCTGGCAGCATTGCCTGCCGAAAACAAATGGATACTCCTGGGAGGCATGAAAGAAATGGGGAAGGAGTCGGAAGCGGAACATCTGGCCCTTGTACGGCAATTGGAACAGCTGGGGTTTCAGAATGTTATACTTACCGGTCCCGAGTTTGCCAACCTGCAACATGCATTCCGATGGTTCGAAAATGCAAGCCAGTTGAAAGATTACCTGGATGTGCACCCCATCCGGCAGGCCACGATATTGGTGAAAGGCTCCCGCGGTTCGAAAATGGAAACCGTGCTGGATGCTCTTTGACGCCGTCCCGGCTCTGCTAACCAGTACCCAGGACCGTTAACAGGAGGCGCGCCAGCAACAGGGCTGTTCCATAGGCGGCCAGGCCCCGCAGCAATTGCCTGCCAGCTACGACGGCCGGCTTACGCCCGGTGAGCCATCCACTGCCGGCGCCGGCCAGTAATAAAGCCAGCAAGGGTGGCAGGACAGGCACTACAATGTGCATATAAGAAAACAAGCCTGCAAAAGAGCAACACACCAGTACCCCCCCGGCCAAAAAGCCAGTACCCGTATGCAATGCGGCCTTCAGGGCCCTCATTCTGGCCGGCAGCTCCCAGCCCATATCATTTTCCTCTATTTCTTCCAGCCAGGCGGCTTTTTCTTTCTCCACTTCCCTGCTGATATCTTCCACAATATCTTCGGCAATACCAATCTGCCGGAGCAGGATAATTTCTTCCCGTGCATCTTCTTCAGAGTAAACCGGATGATGATGCCGGATTTCCTTCTGCTCTCCCCAGAAACGGGCCAGTCCGTAAGACAAGGCACCTATACAGGAAGCCACTATACACCAAATTGTCATTGATTGCTCCGCCGCAAAGGAAAATGCTATTATACCTGCCATAGCCGGTATAATAAGCCCGTCAGAAAAGCCGGTCAGGAAATCAATGGGAAACAATGAGGATCTTTTCGAAGATACAGGCAACATAGTGATACAAATATAACCCAAGCACCCCGGAAATAAAACGGACCGGCAGCATTACGCTACCGGTCCATAAAAATTAATATTCTTTTACCAACAATAACGCTTATTTACAAAGCGCGCAAGGCATCCGCTATGATGCCGACACATTCCGTTACCTGTTGTTGTGTGATCACCAGAGGAGGAGCAAAACGTATCTTATCTCCATGTGTGGGCTTGGCCAGCAATCCGCGCTCCTTCAACAGGAGGCATAATTGCCAGGCAGCTTCCGGGTTTTCGTGTTGCACCACAATAGCATTCAACAGGCCCTTTCCCCTAATCTGTTTCACATAAGGGTGCTGCAACGCTTGCAACTCCTGCCGGAAAAAAGCCCCCTGTTTTTCTGCATTTTCCGCCATATGTTCCTCCCGTAATACTTCCAGGGCAGCCATCGCCACCTTACAAGCCAGCGGATTGCCGCCGTAGGTAGATCCATGTTCGCCGGGACGGATGGTCAGCATAATCCCGTCGTCAGCCAGTACTGCCGATATGGGCATTACTCCTCCGCTAAGGGCTTTACCCAGGATCAGTATATCAGGACGCACATTTTCATGGTCGCAGGCCAGCATTCTTCCCGTACGGGCCAGACCGGTCTGTATTTCATCGGCTATAAATAATACATTGGCATTCCGGCATAATGCCGCAGCAGCGGCCAGATATCCTTCATCGGGCACGTATACACCCGCCTCTCCCTGTATGGGTTCCACAAGGAAGGCAGCTATATCCGGTTGCGCCAGGGCTTGCTCAAGCGCTTCCAGGTTGTTATATGGTATTGTCTCGTAGCCCGGCATAAAAGGGCCAAAGCCCTTTTGTGCACTTGGGTCTGTGCTGAAAGATATAA
>JBEBWN010000109.1:0-10760 GCA_040392235.1 Taibaiella helva
GTTTTATATTTATTTATGCTCTTCTTCTACTGTATAGAGCGATTAGCATTTCCCGTCTGAAGTACATTTTGGCAAACATGGCAGGAGTTAAAAATGAATGAACATTCATTTTTATGGCACTAAAATTACTTTTCAATAATTTTTCTTAACTATATTTGCGCACATTTAAAATAACTTTTTGATCGCTTAAATACCAGCAAATGAAAATACTAGTTTGTATTGCCCAAGCTCCGGACACTACTGCAAAAATTGCCTTTACTGATAACAATACAAAGTTTAATGAACAAGGGGTTACATATATTATTAATCCTTACGACGAATGGTATGCTTTGGTACGTGCTTTGGAATTGAAAGAAGCAGGAGCAGCTACGGAGGTGCACCTGGTGACGGTAGGTAATGTCAATGCGGAGGCCATCATGCGCAAAGCCCTGGCTTTGGGCGGCGACCAGGCTTTCCGTATTAATATAGACAGTCACGATACTTTTGCTGTAGCAGGACAAATTGCAGCATTTGCGCAAGACAAAGGATATGATCTTATTCTTACCGGTAAAGAATCCATCGACTACAACAATGCATCGGTCGGTGCTACAATAGCCGGTATACTGGATTCTAACTTCATTGGATTTGCAACCAGTCTGAATATTGAAGGGAATAATATAACGGTAAAACGGGAAATTGAAGGAGGCGAAGAAACCGATACTGCTGTTGCGCCGCTTGTATTATCCTGCCAAAAAGGAATGGCTGAGGCGCGTATACCAAATATGCGTGGTATTATGGCTGCCCGTACCAAACCCTTGAACGTAGTGGAACCTGCAGCCGTAAATAACCTTACAGAAATCGTGGCCTACGAAATGCCGCCGGCGAAAACAGGTGTAAAAATGTTTAACGCTGACCAGATGGACGAGCTGGTAGAAGCTTTGCATAGTGAAGCTAAAGTAATTTAATAATAAGCATATCCTCATTTTTAACTTTAAAACTATTAATATACCATGTCGGTACTTGTATTTGTAGACCATACGCAAGGTGCGTTTAAAAAGAAAGCATTTGAAACCGTTAATTATGCGGCGGAAACGGCTAAGCGTATGGGTATTAGTGAAGTGGTAGCCTTGGCTGTAGGTAGTGTAAGTAATGACGAATTGAGCGTACTAGGCCAATACGGCGCCACAAAAGTTATACATTTAAATGATGCCCGCTTTGATCATTTCGTTGCCAAAGCCTACGCCAAAGCCATCGCGGCGGCCGTACAGCAGGCCGGAGCTAAAGCTGTTATTGTTTCCTATAATGTAACCGGTAAGGCGGTAGCCGGAATGGTGGCCGCTCAACTGAAAGCTGGCTTGGTGTCCGGTGCGGTAGATTATCCGCAAACGGAAAATGGATTCGTAGTAAAGAAAACCGTTTTTTCCGGTAAAGCTTTTGCCCAGGTTAAAATTACTTCGGACATAAAAGTAGTATCCCTTGTGCCCAATACCTTTAAAGTAATCAAAATAGAAGGCGTTGCTGCTATAGAGCAACTCAACGCTAACTTTAGCGATGCGGATTTTGGTGTACGCAAGGTATCGGAAGATGTGGTGAAAGGCGAAATTCCGCTCAGTGAGGCAGAATTGGTCGTATCGGGAGGCCGAGGATTAAAAGGGCCTGAAAACTGGGGGATCCTGGAAGACCTGGGCAAAGCACTGGGGGCGTCGCTGGCCTGTAGCCGTCCTGTAGCAGATGCGCACTGGCGTCCGCATCACGAGCACGTTGGACAAACAGGGGGAACGATCCGCCCTAATTTATATATAGCAGTCGGTATTTCCGGGGCTATCCAACACCTGGCGGGTGTGAACAGCTCGAAAACGATCGTAGTCATCAACAAAGATCCGGAGGCACCTTTCTTCAAGGCTGCTGATTATGGTGTTGTAGGCGATGCGTTTGAAATACTACCGAAGCTGACCGAAGCGGTAAATAAATTTAAAGCATCTCATGGCTAATAAGCTCATGATCAGTCCCTCAGGGGAGTGTTGATTAGAGCTCATGCTATTACGGATATCTGAGAGGTTGGCCCAAAGGCCAGCCTCTTTCTGTATTACTTACGAAATACTTTACCGCTAGTCTGTTTTGTCGTTTTTTGCTTACTCTGTAGTTTTCTAGTAGGGGAAAATGGTGTCACGGGCAGGCCCTAGGGAATGGTCTTACTGGTACTTCGAAAGATTTGAGCCCGGTAAGAAAGAGGCTAATCTTGCCGGGTGCGCATCTGTCCTGGCCAACTCCTATAGTCTGTTGCATTGTGGTTGGACATTACCTCGTTTCAATAGTAAGCAGAACTACCTGAGTGAGTATTTTGATCCGACTTAATAGCCGTCACCGCGCCGGTGATGGACTATTTCCTAGACGAACGTTATCTGCCCTGGAAAGCGATGACCAACTACCGCGAAGTGGAATCTGAAGGTCCAAGGCTAGCGGGAGCAGGTTCGGATTTCTCCTATAGATTATCAATTTCGTATCCTTTCCTCTTCGCTTCCATTCGATGGCAAGAGAAAGACATTCTGATAAGCAAAGTTTTTAAAGACTTCTCATGGACTAGAGTTTATTGCTTGCGAAAGGATGATAGGGGAATCAGGTATTCTTTATCCTCGTCGAAATGTTACAATGTCGCATGTAAGTGTCATAGTATCGGAGTAATATGGTTACTATAAAAGTGTTGTGTTTATAAAATAAGGTTGTATAAAATGGTTTGCTCCGGTAATGGTATTTATAGCAGTGTGACCGGACAAATGTGTCCGGTCACACTGCTATAAGACTGGTGTTGTTTATGCGGCAGGTTATTCTGTGCTTTTAGTTATTTTTTCTGTTTTCAGCAGTCTGCCTTTATCGTCCCGGATCATGAGAAAATACAGGCCGGTGGCTAGGTCGTGTACAGGCAATATTTGTGCATTTGGCACGCGTTGCAATACTTTACCTTGCAGGTTAACAAGCGTTGCCTGTATCGGAAAGGGAGCGGTTATATTTAATCTGTCTTTTACAGGATTAGGAAAAACGGCGATACTTATGGCTATATCTCTGGGGCTGAGAATACCGGTGTAATTATCGATCTTATACACATCAGAGGTATCGGTACAGCCATCTTCATTCGTAACGATGACCTGGTAATCTGCATTTTCGGTAACCGAATAGGTGTTTTCGGTAGCTCCTTCAATTAAAGTCCCGTTTTTGAGCCATTGATAGTGGGCATAGGTACTCGTTAGCCCTAGGGTAAAGCCATTTACCGTGATACCGGGTTTATCTACCTTACTTAGCGTTAATTGTAGTATAGCTGTACTGTCGCAGCCGGCACTGTTGGAATATACCTGCCGGTAAGTACCGCTGGCGGTGTACACTTCGCCGTTCCAGGTATAACTTTCCGCACAGGTTGTGGTAGCCAGTAAGGCCGAAGTGGTGTCGTTGCAGGCCAGTTTCAGGATAAAGATATCAGAACTTCCGGTCGACAGGAAGCGGGTATTCTGTTTGCCCGGGTCCAGGTCGGCGGTATCCAGAAAACGCCCGGTAGCAAAGGTATTGCCTTTGTCGTCGCAGGCAATGTCGGTGCTGTAGGTATAACTATAACTGCCGCCGATGCTGCCGCCCCAGATATATTGTCCGTTTGGATCATACTTGGCCAAAAAGCCATCCAGGTGGGTTTTGCCACCCAGTGATATAAGCGTGTCGCCGGCCCGGCTTGCCGGATCAAAAGCAGCGGTATCGGCAAAAGTGCCCGTTACCAATATATTTCCTACGCGATCGATAGCAACCGCATTGCCTATATCGTCAAAGTTGCTGCCCAGGGTTCTGGACCATATATACTTCCCGGCAGAGTCGTATTTGGCAATGAACATATCGAAATCGCTGTAGCTTATATCCGGACGTTTCCGACCTGCCGAAACAAGAGTATCTATTGCTGTAGCCCAGGGGTCAAAAATAGCGGTATCTGCAAAATACCCGGTAACGTAAACATTACTGGTCTTATCGATGGCTAGTCCCAGTCCGTTATCGTCTGCCTTACCTCCCATACTTCTGGCCCATAAATAATTTCCGTCCCTGTCATATTTTGCTATGAATACATCGTGAATACCTTTCGATATCAGGAAACTGTTATTGGCGCTGGGGTCGAAATCCGCGGTATTGCCAAAGTAGCCGGTTAAAAATACGTGTTCTGCTTCATCCACTGCTATACCGTAACCATAATCATCTTCCTGGGCGGCGCCCATACTTTTGGCCCATACATATTTTCCCGTGGAGTCGTATTTAGCCATAAAAATATCGGCTTCTCCCCGACCAAACATACCGCCGGGTGATGCGGTTAATTGTCCCGCAGTAGTTCCCGGCTCAAAGTTGCTGATGCCGCTAAAGGCACCGGTAACGTAAACATTTTTTTGTTTGCTTACGGTTATGGCAATTCCATTGTTTATTTTAGTGCCCCCCATATTAACGGCCCATTTATAGTTGCCGTTCCGGTCGTATTTGGCTACGAAAGCATCCTGGAAGCCTGTACCAGCCTTGACGGTATCTTTCCCGGAAGGATCGAAAAAAGCCCTGAAAACAAAGAATCCCGTTACATAGGCATTCCCGTCACCATCCACTGCGACGGCCCGGCCTTCGTCTGCGCGATCACCTCCTATGGCCACTGCCCATAAATAGTTTCCTGATACGTCATATTTGGCTAAGAAGGCATCCTGGGTCCCCCTTGGCGAAAGCGTGTCGACGCCCGTACCGGGATTGAAATCGGTAGTGCCATACATGGTTCCGACTATATAGGTATTGCCATCTTTGTCAATTGCTATACTGCGGCTATCGTCAACTTTGCTGCCACCCATACTTTTAGCCCATTCCAATACTTCGGCATAGATGGTGTTATTTTGCAGGGAGAGGCATAGAAGGAATAATAACTTTAAGGTGAATAATGTTTTTTTCATTGATTTTTTCATTTTTTGTTCGTTATTAGGTTGAGCTTGTTTTATGTTTCCCCGGGAGCCGGGGATATAACTGTCAGGTTTTTTAACTCAGTTCGGGACAATAAGGCTGACTTTACTTTAATGTTGAGCATTTCTTTTTGATATTGTAATCCTGGTAGTGCTTCTATTCCAGGTATTCAAAGGTCATCCTATTATTTTGCAGGGCATAGACTGATTTCTGTCATTTTTTTTAATTTAATGTGTATGCATTTTTATTTTAGCCTGGCTGATGTTGTGCCGGAGCTATAAGGAGAGCGCATCTCAGAGCTACTGCGTTAGCTATCAGCGTTCCGACATGTATTTTACCTTTTTATTGATTGCCATAAGTATATCTTCCTGTTATAAATATTTCTCTAAATTGCAGAGGGGCTGGAAAAAGGCTTGGTGCTAAAGCGTTCAGGGTATTAAAGCTGATAATTGTACATGGGCCGGATAAGAAAATTGGTATTGGTTTTTATATGCGTTTTGGCTGGTTTTGCCCGGGCACAATACCCGGGTTTGCCGGAGGGGGAGGATTATGAGCGTATCGAATGGCAAGGCGGAACGGATACGGCCGGTATTCACTGGTTGATCCGGCAGGGCAATGCCTTGATTTATGATTATCCGGACAGTTCTGTTAAACTGTTTGCACAAGCGGCAGAATGGAGTAAACGTAGCCGGTATTATGTAGGTATATCGAAATCGCTTGTTAATCTGGGCTCATGTTATGTGGTAAAGGAGGACTATAATAAGGCCATATATCTTTTAAAAAAGGCATTACCTTATTGTATTGTATTCGGCGAAGGCCGGTACCGCGAATTGAGTATTTTTTGCATTAACATCAGTGTGGCTTACTTTCACCTGGGCAAGAACGACTCTGCCTTTGCGTACTTGTTAAAGGGACTGAACATTGCTGAGCGGGTAAGGGATACGCAGCAAATGATCCGGATCTATGCGAATATTTCCGGGCTTTGGACAAATAGCCAACTGTATGCAAAGTCTATCCCCTATGCACAGAAAGGTATTAGCCTGGCTTTGCAATTGCAAGATTCAGCTACTTTGCCGCAATTGTACGGGATTATGGCATCCAACAGCCGGGAAGACGGGGGTAAAAGCTTGTACTATCTGCACCGGGCCTTTGAACTGGCTACGTCGGAGCAGCAGAAAAAGGATATGCTTACCAAAGCTGGTGCCACGTATCTGCATAATGGGATGCCCGACTCTGCCGTATTTTACCTGCGCAAGCGGATCGCGATGGAAGACAGTATAAGCCATTTCGGTGATTTTGGCATATACAGTAACCTGGCACTGGCCTATCACCTGGTGCATGAAAATGAACAGGCTTTGCATTATATGATCCGGGCATTACACATGGCAGAGCGCTCAGGAAAACGTAACCTTAACCTGGCTACCACCTGGTATAATATGGCGAATATCCTGATCAGCCTGGGGCGCTATAAGGAAGCGATAGCTTACCTGATACCTTATTCCGATCTGCGGGACAGCTTATTGAGTGCAGGCCGTAACGAAGCGTTTGATCTGTTGGATGTAAAGTACAGAACGGCGGAAAAGGATAAGAAAATTATGGCACAGCAACTGCAACTGGAAAAAGAACAACGTAAAGCCGCCCGGACGAATGTTTGGGTGGCCGGGATTATTGTCGGCCTGGTGTTCATTATCACTTTCGGCTTTATATTTTACCGTGATCTGCGCCATAAGCAACGTAATCAGCAGACTGAATTGCTGCTACTGCAACAGCAAAAGGAAATGGCCTTGTTAAAGGCCGGTATAAAAGGCGAGGAAAAGGAGCGCACCCGGATTGCCTACGAGCTTCATGATGGCATAGGTGGTATGCTGGCGGCCATCAAGATGAATTTCAGCGCTGTACAGGAACGATATGAGGCGCGCTATGGTCTGTCAGAACTGACGCCCATCATGCATATGGTAGAGGATACTTCCGACGAGCTTCGGAAAACAGTACAAAACTTAATACCGGGTGTGCTTTTAAAGCATCGTATAAGTGAAGCGCTTAGGATATACTGCAGTAATATCAATGCTACAGGCAAGATAAAGATCAGTCTGCAGTTATATGGCGTACTGGATAACCTGTCAATAGATTTTGAGCTGATGTTGTATCGCATCATCCAGGAACTGATACAGAATATTATTAAGCATGCCCAGGCCACCATAGCGGTGGTAGAATTAGAACAGGGCGAAGGCCGGTATCATATTCTTGTTGAAGATAATGGTATTGGTTTTGACACATATATGCCCGGTAAGGGTGGCTTTGGCCTGGAAAACCTGCGCTATCGGGTACATGCCTTACAGGGCTATATTTCGATCGAATCGGCAAAGGAAAGGGGTACAACAATAAATATTACTTTTGATGAGGAAAAAGTGAAAACAGTTTTTGAATGAACATACGTATTGCGATAGCAGACGATCATCCGATGGTCATTACCGGCCTGCAGAATATGCTGACGAATTATGGTCATATTACTATACTGGATACGTACAACAACGGCGAGGAATTGCAGGAAGGGCTGTTAGCGCGTGTGCCAGATGTTTTGCTGTTGGATATACAGATGCCGGGGCAGACAGGTGACGAGCTGGCGCCCAGGCTGTTGAAACGTTATCCCAATATGGGAATACTTACATTAACCAATTTCGATAATGTGCTGTATATAAACAGTATGCTCCGGCATGGGGTAGCGGGCTATTTGCTAAAAACGACCGATCCCCGCACGCTGATCAAAGCCATAGAAACGGTCGCGGCCGGGGGGCAGTTTATGGATCAATCCATCGAAGAAAAAGTAAGGCAGTTGCGTATTATGGAACGGGAATCCCATATTCACCCCCTCACCTTAAGAGAGAAAGAGATACTGCAAAGCCTGGTGAACGGAGAAACGACAAAAGAAATAGCAGAAAAACTATTCCTGAGCTTTTATACAGTTGAAAATTACCGGGCCCGCATATTACAAAAACTCCAGGTAAGGAATACTGCCGAACTGATCAGGAAAGCCCTGGTGTTGGGCCTGGCCTGATCCTTCAGGGCGAGATCGCCTCGTTCAGTTTGCTGGTAATGCCCCTGATATTTTTAAGCAGCAATTCTTTTTCCCTGTTCGCAATAGGAGCCAGTACTTTTCGTAAGGGCTCGGGGTAAAATCCGGCAATATGGGCTACTTCCTTACCCCATTCTGTTAATTTGATCTGCTGTGCGCGTTGGTCGGCCGTATCTTTTATTCTATTGATCAGGCGCTTCTCCTCCATGGATTTTAAGGCGATGCTGATTGTTGCTTTATTTAGCTTCAGGGTCCGGGCCAATAGAGCGGCATTCGTACCGGATTCCTTTTTTCCCTCGAAATACAGCTGGAGCAGGATCTGAACCTGTAAAGAGCTTAGTTTATGCTCGTTGGCCTGTTCGGCCAGCAAGGCACGGAATATATTACTGAGCTGTTCCAGCTCTCTTATTATCTCTGCCGCTTTGTCCCGGCTGTTGGCAACATCAAATACAGAGAACATTTTTGTTAATTTTTAGCAAAAGTACGAATTAGTTTCATTGGTTGGTATTGCAAACTAATCGGGCAGGCAGCGGCTTTCTGCGGCAGGAGGTAATCCTGAAAGGTACTATTATAGTTACTAGTGCAAACTAAATCCCCACTTTCATTACCTTTTGCTTTGACGCCGTATAGCTGTCCCGGAGCGCCGTTTTTATGAAATGGGGGGACAGGCTATATTTGCGGCCAAATTGAAAAAAAATGACACGTTTTTTACGAGTTTCTTTAATGATGTTTTTACTGGGTTGGAGCGGTGCTTATGCCCAGACTAGCCTGGATACAGAAGAGGAAGAGCCGGAATACGATAATCCGGTAGTGGGTGAGGGGGGGGCGCTTTATGCTATGGGGACGGTCGATACCTCGGATATGAGACAATATTATCTGCAACCCTTAGAGGAAATAACGATACAAGGCAACCGGCTTCAGATACCCTTTGCCGAGCAAAACCGGAATGTCAGGGTAATAGACCAGAGCCTTATCAGAACACTGCCAGTAAAATCTGTAAATGAATTGCTTACTTATGTTTCGGGTGTAGATGTGCGGCAGAGGGGCCCCTGGGGCACGCAAGCGGATATAGGAGTAGATGGTGGAACTTTTGATCAAACCCTGGTTTTGATCAATGGTGTAAAAATAAGCGATCCGCAAACGGGACATAATATGATGAACCTGCCGGTGGCCCTGGACGCGATAGAAAGAATAGAAGTGTTAAGAGGGCCAGCAGCACGTATTTATGGTGTTAACGCACTGAACGGGGCTATCAATATCATTACCAAAACGCCGACCGCAACCGGGGTATCGGCGCATATTTATACCGGCTCCTCTTTCCAACGCGATACGGCCAATAATAAATTGTATGGTGGAGGCGGTATTCAGCTTGCAGCTAGTTTTGCCGGCGATCATGCACAGCACTATCTTTCCTTAAGCAGTGAACAGTCTACGGGATACCGCTATAATACGGCTTTCGGCAATAGTAAAGCTTATTACCAGAATAATATTGACCTGGGAAAAGCGACTACACTGCAGATGTCGGGCGGCTTTGTGCACAATAGTTTCGGCGCCAATGGGTTTTATTCCGCACCGGGCGATAAGGAATCGAAAGAGACGGTACAAACCGCTTTGGCCAGCATTGGGTTGCAAACTGTAGTAAACCCTTTCTGGACCTTAAGGCCAAGGATAAGCTATCGCTATAATCACGACGACTATATTTATATACGCCAAAAACCGGAAGTATACCGGAACCGGCATGAAACGCATGTTATCGATGCAGAATTGAATAATACTTTCAGAACGGATATCGGTGTTTTTGGTTTGGGGTTGGAACTCCGGAATGAGCAGATCAACAGCAGTAACCTGGGTAACTGGCAAAGAACAAATTACGGCTTCTTTGGTGAGTACAGTTTTAATAAGGTACACAACCTGTTGGTAAATGTCGGTGCTTATGCAAATTATAATTCGGATTTCGGATGGCGGATACTGCCGGGCATAGATGTAGGCTACCAGTTTTATAAGGGCTGGCGGGTATTTGCCAACGCCGGAACGGGACAGCGCTTACCTACTTATACAGACTGGTATTATAAAGGTCCGCAGAACGTAGGCAACCCGGCTTTAACACCCGAATACAGCTACAATGTTGAAGGCGGTTTAAAGTATAGCGATAAACAGCTAAATGGTAGTATCAGTTACTTTTACAGAAGAACAAGTGATTTTATAGATTGGGTAAAAGATACGGTAACTGCCCCCTGGCAACCAGTAAATTACCAAAATATTAATACCCAGGGCATTACGCTGGCGGTTGATTACCGTTGGGCGGAGCAGGTTGCCCGGCCTGTGTTTGCGATGATAACAGGTATATCTTATACTTATCTGAACCTGGATGTTGTGGAAAAACCCGACGGAGAAGGTAATATGCTGTCGCATTATGTATTGGACAATCTACGGCACCAGCTCTGCGCTCATGCCAACCTGGAATTTTTTCGAATGTTTAATCTTACCGTTGCGGCCCGTTATCAGCAGCGGGTCAATTATAAGGATTACACTTTGTTGGATGCGCGGGTTTCATTTACCCGGAGCCGCTTTAATATTTACCTGGATGTAACCAACCTGGGTAATGTACACTATGAAGAAGCAGGTGTGGTTCCTTTGCCTGGTCGATGGGTTACTTTAGGATTGAAGTGGGCCTGGTGGAATCGTTAAGTTACAGGCCAGCTTGTTGAGGCTGTCTATTGATTACAGTATTCCGCTCTTTGTGCTGCTCTGT
>JBEBWN010000110.1:0-10755 GCA_040392235.1 Taibaiella helva
ACAGGATAATTGTTATTTTATAGCAATGGTAGCGCTGCCTGGAATGCTCAACATCAGTTAATTCCCAATGGCCAGTGGCTTACAATCGATTCAGCAACATATGGAATGCAGTCCGTATGCATTGTCCCGGTAATTGGAAGCGAAAATCAATATTATGTGTTCTCGCTAAACCCGATGAACGGTCAACAATTGGATAAAGGAACCTTAATGTATAGTGTTATTGATATGACGCTTGATGGAAGGAAGGGCGATGTAATAAATACTAAAAAACGGCAGGTATTAACCTTCGACAGCTTAGCAGGGGCCATTACTTCAGTTCCGGGAAATTGTGGCGACATCTGGTTAATCGTATTATCGAAAGCGGGCTTTCTGTCCTATCAGATTACCGAAGAAGGAATCAGCGATAAACCCATTCTATCGGCCAATCCCACCGCAATAACCAGTGTCGATCGATACAGTCATTATATTTCCCCTAACCGAGAGATGCTGGCCCTTGTTAATGGGGGACAAGGCGGAGAATCATACCTGATGAACTTTGATGCCTCTACAGGTAAATTGGGTAATGCCAAGGCAATGACAACAAAGATCGGAGCAGCTGCTCAGTTTTCAGGCGCCTGCTTTTCCTCTGATAACAGCCAGCTATACTGTACTAGGATGGATCGTAATGGTTGCATTTCTAAGTACAATATAAGCAGGAAGGATAGTGCCAATTTCGACTTTAAAGAGGCGGAGTATATCATGGGGCTAAACTCTCCAAGCCGTATAATTTACCGATCGATAATGCTGTATAATGATACCATATACCTGGGGAATATAAACAATAAAGGTTTTATCGATGTTATTATACAACCCAACCTGCCAGATTCCGCATCGCGATGGCAACAGAAATTTATTCCTTTAGCTACAGGCACCTCCAATAGCCCCGGCGGCAGTCCGAATTTTGTAGTTTATCCTCTACCACCAGATAGTATATATCAAATTGTTATGGATTCTTCGACCTGTGGTAATATGAGCCTTGCACTTAATGCCCCTGCCGAGGCCACTGAGGTACATTGGGACAATGGAAGTACCGAACCATCACGAACCATAGATAAATCGGGAACTTATTGGCTTAAATATGTAAAAGCCTGTACCTACTATACGGATACTTTCAACATTACGGGCCTGGCAGTGGCCCCGGCCACCATAAGCTATGCCTCTTTCGTACTTTCGGTGCCGGACATTTATAACACCTACCAATGGCTGCTGGATAATGCTCTGGTTTCTGGAGCAACTACTCATACGCTTGCCACAGAGAAAAATGGCCAGTATCGCGTGATAGTAAGTAATACCGCAGGTTGTACCGACACCTCCGAAATCTATGATGTGACTGATCATAAGGATGTTTCCGTATTTTCATGCACTAGGGAAGCTATAGAAATCTATCCCAATCCGGCTGCAAACCGACTGTATCTAAATACCAATAGGGATCTGAATGTTATGATCAGCCGCATAGATGGAAAAGTACTGCATAAGCAGGGATCCGCGAGAGAAGTGGATATTAGTAAATTACCTGGAGGTATGTATATACTACAGGTATATGCTTCGGCTGAAGGACAACTTCTCGCCAGGATAAAGTTTGTTAAACAATAAAATGCCCAAAAAAACGAAAATCCAATTCAAAACGCTAAAATATAAACGAATGGTAATCCAAGGAAAATACGTCAAAACTTTGTCCTGTTGGGCATTTTGTATATTACTTATCGGTATGTCATTAAATGGAAGCGCCCAACCCCTGGCCTGGGCCAAGGCTATGCAGACGACAAATCAGGGGCCCAATAGGGGAATTAATTCTTATAAGCTTGCTACAGACACCGAGGACAACATCTATATTGCCGGTTCATTCTTTGATACGGTAGACTTCGATCCAGGGCCGGACACCGCATATTTGTTTGCGAGCCAACAACCAGATCCGGCTCATAATGGCGGAACAATAATGACAGACGCCTTTTTAGCCAAATATGATGCTAATGGAACTTATTTGTGGGCGATTAAGATGGGAGGAAGGGGCGTAGAAGGCGTTCATTGTTTGGCGATAGGTAAAAAGGTCGATTTTGATCCGGGGCCCGGCGTCGCTAATTTATCAAAGATTAATGTTATGATCGACAGTACCCAATGCGCACATCAAATTTTCCTGGCCAAATATACCAAAGACGGCGCCTATAGCTGGGCAAAAACTATGGGAGGCGCAGACGGCCGGGAAGATATACCCACAGGAATATCATTAGACGATGCAGACAATATATACCTGGCGGGTTATTTTAGCGCCAGCGATATAGACATGGATCCCGGACCGGGTAGCACGAAGCTTGTTAACTATAATGGGTTATCCCTACATTTTTTCGCGAAATACGACAGCAATGGGAATTTTGGATGGGCCAGAACCTTAGATAATAGTAATAAGATTGGGTATGGTGGAATTTCTTATAACATGGCTGCGGTGGATCCGGCTGGTTATGTCTATTTTTCCGGGCGAATAGACAACTACCTGGATTTTGATCCGGGTCCGGATACCTTGTACCTCGGTGCGCGCACTACCGGAACCGGTGCTTCATCCAGATCAAGTACTTACGTGATAAAGTACGATATTAAAGGCAATTTTATTTGGGCTAAAGCTATGGAGAGCCCAGGTAGCAGCGACCATTTTCACACCGCGGCCATGAAATTGGATGCCGTAGGTAACATTTATATTACCGGCAGCTTGAGAGGCGCAGCGGATTTCGACCCGGGCCCGGACACTACATTACTTTCAACCACTCCTCTGCGGAACTTCCATGCCTATCTCGCTAAATATGACAGCAGCGGTAGTTATATCTGGGCACATACTTTTGGAGCAGATTATCAAATGTCAGCATCAAAAGGGCTCGCTATCTCCGGGCCAAACGTGTACATTACCGGTAATTTTAATGGAAATGTAGACTTTGATCCAGGCCAGGGGAAAGCCATCATAAAAAGCAAAGGCGGCGGATTCAATAACGAAGGCGATGTATTTATAGCCAAATACGACACTTCAGGAAGATATCTGTGCGCGCAGGCAATGGGCAGCGAACGTGGTGCAGATGAAGGAAAGGATATAGCTGTAGACGATAAAGGTAATGTATATGTAACGGGTAGCTTTCAGGATACCGTTGATTTCGACTCCGGCCCCAATACTACGTTATTGGCCAATCCATTTGAAGAATTTGGTATACTCAATAAAAACGCGTTCCTGTTAAAATTGTCTTGCCCGCCTTTAGAGCAGCAAATAGATATTACTACCTGTAGAGATAGTTATGAACTAAATGGCCAGATGTATACTTCGGAAGGCACTTACACGCAAAGGTTCGAAAACGTGTATTGCGGATGCGATAGCACCATCATTCTGCATTTGAGTTTTAATCGAATTGAGGAGCCTGTTATACAGGTAGATAGTTGGACACTGAGCGTGCCGGATATATACTCCGCTTACCAATGGTTCAAAAATGGAGATCTTATTCCGGGAGCCACACAATCCAAATATCAGGTTAGAGAGAATGCCCGCTATATGGTGGCCGTAAACAATGAGAAAGGTTGTAGCGATACCTCCGAAGCTTACGAGGTGACTAACTTCAGCAGCATTCAGCATCTTACGGCTGATCGTATTCAGCTGTATCCCAACCCAACACAGGACCTCATACATATAGAAAGCCCGGAGATTATGGACGTGCATATTTACACGATTGAAGGCAAACTGTTGCAGCGGACGCACAGTAAGGAACCTATATCCTTATCCGGATATGCGAATGGCCTTTATCTTGTGCAGGTGTTAGACAGAGAGGGCCGGATATTAAAGATAGAAAAGGTTATCAGACAATAGGGAGTTGAGGATATACGAGAGATGAAAACATACTGTTGGATTATCTTTTTTACTAATAGGAAGCAACGCTTCTGCCTGGGGCCACTACAGCAGTGTATGGGCCTTTGGCTGTTGCGCAGGGCTGATCCCAACACGAAATTCCTTACACAATTAGTCACCGCAGTGCAGACCTCCTAGGGTTCCGTATATATTTGTAACGCAAAGAGAGACCTGCTCTTTATACGGATGGGACAGACCTCCGGGACCGGGAACATAAAAAGACAAGCAATAAAGGGATTTTCCTCGACAATATATGTATATAACGGCGAGTATTGCTCAGGAAGCTCCCATTGCTCCTATACTAACAGACACCAATCAGCAAATACCACGATGCAAGATGATAACATGCACCATGGTCATACCTTCGCTTAATGTTATTTAGGACGATAAGGTGATGCACTTTACATTTTATCTGACGATATGAAGATTTTATATTCGATTCTGCTTTTAGTATTTCTTGTTGCAAGTTCGAAAGCACAGTATAATAATGTATGGATCTTCGGCGAAAAGGCCGGCTTAGACTTCAATACCAGCTCAGCGAGCGCAATGACATCCGGTATAATAGCTTTCGAAGCATGCGCTTCTATTTGTAACAGTCGGGGTGAGCTGTTGTTCTATACAGATGGTTTTTATGTCAGGGATCGTCAGGATAATATAATGCCTAATGGAAATAATTTGCCTCGGTTCGATTCCGGGAAAAACCATACATACAGTACTTCACAGGGTGCATTAGCCATACCTGTTCCCGGAGACACAAATCGATTTTATATTTTTTCAATGGGACAAATTGACGCCAGTCTGGAATCGCCCTATTTTGGCAAGTTGTACTACAGTATAGTGGATATGCGCCTGAATAATGGCATGGGAGATGTTGAACCCGGAATTAAAGGAATATTGCTAGATACCTTTCTTACCGAGCAAATGGGAGCCGTTAGTGGACCAGATTGTAGTACCTGGCTAATTGTAGCATCCCGCACAGGGCATTTTAAGGCTTATTCAATAACTCCCGCCGGGATTATCGAACCACCCGTACTTTCGGAACGTGTGGCCAATATATATAAGCTTTCAGATCATGTGGGATATATGGATATTAGTCGGAATGGAACAAAATTAGTAATGGCTACCGGGGGAAACTTATCAGTATATCAACTAGATATAGAGACAGGAAAGGTCAGTCACTTCATCGCTATAGAAGGTTTTGGTAATTATTATGGTACAGCATTTTCTCCGGACGAAACTAAGCTATACGCTAGTGGCGTTAATGGGATCGAACAATTTGACCTGAGCAACTGGGATTCGATAGCCATTGCAAAATCCCGTTTTGTCGTTAGCATACAACCTGATACCCGCTGGGGGATGCGTCTTGGCCCGGACGGTAAAATATACATATCGAACATTCTTAAATCATATTTGAGCGTGATCCACAAACCGGATCAAAAAGGTGCAGCATGCACATTTGAGCAATTAGGGTTAAAGTTAAAAGAGAATACAGGTTCGAATATCGGATTACCGAATCATCCAGTAATAATTACTCGTCGAAAAGTAACCAAAGTACTATATGATACGATCTTTTGCATTCAGCAAAAACGCTTAAGCGCTTGGGACATATCCGGGGAACATTACTTATGGGATGACAGCAGTACCGGGTCCCACCGGCTAGTGCGCCATACCGGCATCTATTGGGTACGATATCAGGTAACTACGCCCTGCCTGCCTGAATATCGTACCGATACTTTTAAAGTATATTTTGACTCCTCTGTGCGCTATGTGTACACAACGATGCAAGATACAGGCCTATGCACAACCGATATCCTTACCCTTAGGGCCAGCCGGCCGGGAGCCAACAGCTATACCTGGGAGGATGGGAGCGATGGATATGAACGAAAGGTGAACCGCCCCGGTAATTATCATTTGGAATATCAGATTGATTCTGCGTGCCGATATTATGTAGACAGCTTCCGTATTCATTATCCCAAGGCAGATCCTCGCGTATCTTTTGAAGCGGATACCCTTGTGTGTATCGGGCAAACCCTGAATTTCAATAATACATCAGCTCAGGCCTTCAATCAATTTGAATGGAGAGAGAACGACAGCATGATGACGAAAAAGCGACACTGGTCCCCCACTTATAGAAGGGCCGGCAACTACCTTATTCGCTTAACAGGCAGCATCGGGGGGAAGTGTTTCGATACTATGGATAAAATGATCCACGTAGATCCGGTACAGGAGCCAAGCTTCCGTTTGGAGCGTGACAGCCTCTGCCAGGGAGATATGATCGTTGTACACCAGAAAATGGACCTGCTTACCCTCAGCCATATCCATTGGGACCTGGGCGATGGTAACCGCCTATCGACTATAGCGCCGGAACTGCGGCATGCCTACAATAAAGCGGGAAAAATGCGACTGCGTATGGAGGTCGATTTCCGCGCTTGCCCCTCATCCAGCTATCAACAAGAGCTATTTGTGGAGTCGGCTCCCATAGTGGATTTGGGTACAGATGCTTCACTTTGTGGCGGTACCCAAGGCATCCTCCTGCGTAATCGAATGAAGCGTAGTTCCGGAGAAAACTACCAATGGTCTACGGGTGATACGGGTACAACCTTGAATGTATATGCTCAGGGGCATTATCAATTGGAAGCGCGTTCGGCACATTTAGGATGTTTGGGCTCCAGTACTATCCATATCGGCAAAGATTGCCATATTAACATCCCCAACGCCTTTAGTCCCAACGGAGATGGCTATAACGACTATTTCTTCCCCAGACAATTGTTGAGCTCGGGCGTTGTACGGTTCCATATGGAAATATTTAATCGCTGGGGCATATTGTTATTTGCAACCGACGACCTGGACGGCCGGGGATGGGATGGTTATTATAATGGTCAGCTCCAACCAGCCGGCATTTATATATATAATATCTCTGCGCAACTCCAGGACCGCCCTGAAGTATATAAAGGTAATGTGACCCTTTTAAGATAGCCCGGAGTTAACCGATCGGCTCGGCCCGCCGAAGACTTTCTTTCTTGCGCACAGAATTTAATAAACAAATTGTAATTGCAATATTAATTTATCTATGACGAACCTAAGACATAAAGGATGGTTGGCCGGGCTGACCGTAGCCTCTTTACTTACAACTTCCGGCCTGACTCTTTTTGGGCAACCGCAACGACATGCTGCAGAAGATAGTTTTCCGGCTCTAGCCACGAGCGCCAATACATTTTTCTGGAAACCGGAAGCGGGTAAAGAAATGGCTATGCCAGTGGATCTCCACACTGTGTTTGGGCTGTCGGCAGACTATACCTTTATCCAGGCCGCAGCAGAAACGGATGATCTCGGTTGGGCGCACCAATCCTTCAAGCAATATTATAAAGGCATACCCATTGAAGATGGACAAGTACTGGTGCACAGCCGCGAAGGTCTGCTTAAGGCCATAAATGGCGGCCTGAGCATTATGGATGCTGGATTTCCCACCGCGCCTTACTACAGCGCAGAGCAGGCCTATAGAAACGCTTACACACATCTGGATTTTAAAGACATCCCCAAAAATCCAGTTATAGAATTGACCATTATCCCTACTAGCGAAAGAACCGGTTACATTCTGGCTTATAAAGTCCCTGTTGAAGGTTTTAACACCAGCTCATCTACTTATATCAGTGCTTATGTTTTTGTCGATGCAAAGGATGGTGCTATACTTCATACCCAAAGTCGTATCCTCCATGCAGCGGTAAATGGTGTGGGCCAAACCTTATATAGCGGTATGCAAGATATAGTGATGGAACAAACAGGAACCAACTATCGCCTGTTCGATGCAGAGAGAAACATCAGGACGGTTAACTTTGAGCATGCTACACTTTCTGCGGATGGTTATGTAGGCAATCTTGTAGAATATGAAAATACGAGTACTAGTTGGCCGGAAACTCTGTGCCTGGACTCCATCAGCGTTACCAGCGTTGGCGACTCTATATTGATGAGGGACAGAAGGAGGTGGCTGCCTGGTGTATTTGTTCAGGGCCGGGTAAATACGCCGTTCCTGACCCAAGGTCCTGTACTTACCTACGATCGCAGTACAGCTATGCTGCCCTGTATCGGTAATATTGGTTTTAATCTCACCTTACCTCCCTATCAGGTGTCCGTTGCAGGATACGATCCGATTAATAAACGTCACACTGTCCTCGCCCCTTTTTTAATCGACAACCCAAATCTCAACGAAGGTATTTATGCATGGAGTGATTCGCTGGGCAATAAGGGTTATTATACACTTCGAAAAAAGCCTAACCCCGCTTTGGATGCCCATTGGGGGATGTCTCGTTCGTACGATTATTTTAAGGATGTTTTCGGGCGCAGGGGCTATGATAAAAAGAGTGGCCCGGTGACCAATATGATCAACGCCTCCATGCTGTTTGCCGGAACGCAAAATAATGCTGCTGCGTTAAATGCTGGTGCCAATGGCATCATGGTTTTTGGTCTGGGCGACCGCTTCAATATGGATGCTGTAGTATCCCTGGATGTAGTTGGCCATGAATTTGCCCACATGGTGGTATTCCATAATGGACTGGGCGGATTAGTAGCGCAAGGCGAATCCGGCGCCTTAAACGAGTCTTTTGCCGATATCTTTGGCGCGTGTATCGAATTTAAATACAAAGGTGCAC
The DNA here is from genome assembly GCA_040392235.1 of Taibaiella helva. Taxonomy (GTDB): domain Bacteria; phylum Bacteroidota; class Bacteroidia; order Chitinophagales; family Chitinophagaceae; genus Taibaiella; species Taibaiella helvus_A. Next base: position 8,560 of record JBEBWN010000110.1, read on the forward strand.
AAGCTAACTGGCTCGTTGGAGACGAAGCCTACCTACGCAGTCCCTGGATGTATAGATCAATGTCTCACCCCAAAGAGCACCTCGATCCGGATACCTACCAGGGCCAATACTGGATAAATCCTACCAACCTGCAGAACGATTATGGCGGTATCCATGTAAATAACGGCATACAAAACAAATGGTTTTACCTGCTTTGCCAGGGCGGCTCCGGTACCAACGACAAGGGCCATAGTTATGACGTGTCGCCCATAGGCATGGATAAAGCCCAGCAGATTGCTTATCGCAACCTCACTACCTACCTCACACCCTATGCTACCTTTATCGATGCTTACAGGGGTTCTCTACAAGCCACCATAGACTTGTTTGGCGCCGACGGTACCGAGTATACGGCGGTAACAGCCGCCTGGTATGCCGTCGGCATCGATGAAGCAGCAGGCAACAGCATCGCGCCGCAGGCGAAGGACATACCCATCCAGTTATATCCTAATCCGGCTACAGATAAAGTATTTGTGCGCTACACTGCCGGTACACAACAGGATATCTCCCTGTCGATCAAAAATATAAATGGTCAGTGTGTATGGGAACAATCCCTGAAGGCCGGAGCTATGGGCGGGCAGCATTGGGAATTGACTACCCGGAATTTACCAGAAGGCGCCTATTTAGTGGAGATCAGCTCCCTAACGCAACGGTCTGTACAAAAATTAATCATTAGGCGTTAGGAAAGGAAAACACCCGGCAATTCCATATAGCGATAAGTGAGATATATTTATTGCTTTATAAACTGCTATCACATTGTATTGTTACTTTTTGGCTTTGCCTTTTTACTTTTGGTTTAATCAACATATTGACTCCTGCCTCGGAAGGAAAGGAAACCTGTGATGAGTGCGCATAAAAATAACAGACCAGGAGTTAAGAAAAAATCTCATTACACTCCTGGTCTGTTAAGCGGAAGGAAAGGCAATCCCCTACTCCTTCACAATCTTCACGACTTTAAGCAAATACTGTGCCTGGTCGGTCACTTTTAAGAAATATACCCCTGGGCTTAGTCCGCTTATATCCGCTTTATGAGCTTCCGGAAACTGGCGCAGTACCTTACCTTCCAGGGACACTAATGCCAGTTGCATTTTTCCGGCTGCTTCTACGTAAATCATATCGCGTGCAGGATTAGGATATACCTTAATCGCTGCTGCGGCTAAGCTTTCTATGGCAACATTCGCTACCGTATATACGTCTGAGGTATCGGTACAACCGTTTTCGTCGGTAACGATCACACTGTAATCAGCATTTTCAGAAACGGTATAGGTATTACCTGTTGCACCAGGAATCAGCTCACCATCCTTCAGCCATTGGTAATTGCGATAATTACCGGCAGTACCCAGCTCAAACTCATCTACATTAACTACAGGCGCATCGATATGGTTAATGGTCAGGTCCAGGTAAATGCTGCTGTCGCAACCTGTGGTATTCGCAAAGCGGAAAACATATGTTCCGGAACTGGTGTATTCCATCCCGTTATAGTTATACCGGTCACATTCTGCAACCGTCAACCTTGTGGCAAAAGTATCGGCGCAGACCATTTTATGAACAAAAATATCATTGCCACCTATTGCCGTCAGGCTGCTTGTGCCGGCCCCCGGATCAAAGTCGGCCGTGCCGCTGAAATAACCTGTAGTATATACATTGCCTCTTTGGGTAGTGATACCGTATCCGTAATCGGGACCGGGTCCACCTACACTTTTTGCCCAAAGATACTTACCGGCAGAGTCCAGTTTTACTATATAGGCATCGGCATCCCAGGTGCCGCCGGTTGCATTCAGCGTAAAGCTATCCAGCGTAATGGTACCGTTATAGAAACCCGTAGCGTACACATTAGCCGCGTCATCTGTATAAACACCGTACCCTTCGTCAATCTGTTGTCCCCCTATCTGCCTGGCCCAGCAGAAACGGCCGTCTTTATCCAGCTTCAACAGGAATCCGTCGGCAAAAAGACCTATCCCTATCTGGATATTAAAAGTAGAAGTCATCATGAAAGACCCGGTTCCGGGATCAAAGTCTGCAGTTTCCGTAAAACGGCCAGTAACCAGTACATTACCGTAGGGATCCACGCTGAGGGCCGATGAAATATCTGTCTGCGGCCCCGAAACCTGGCCAGCCCATACAAATTCGCCCTGGGCATTCAGTTTCAAAACAAAAACA
>JBEBWN010000111.1:0-10748 GCA_040392235.1 Taibaiella helva
GTGGATTTATCCACGAAAAGAGATAACTCAAATTTGCCAGATGCGCTTCCAGTTTATTTCATTATTTATACTATTGAATCTTTTCAACAGTATAGTATGTATTGCTCAGGTAATTCCATTGACTAAGAGTACTTTTCTTATTGATTCGGTCGACTCTACTAATCGCCTAAATTTTGATTTTATCGATCCCTATATCAGGGATAAAAGAATTGTGCTTTTGGGAGAAGATCACCATATCGTTTCAGAATATAACTATCTCAAATCGAACCTGGTAGAATATTTATATAAAAAATTAAATTTTGATGTTTTGCTTTTTGAAACGGGTATTGAATCAGGTTATTATGGATTTAAAGAAAATGAGAATTTGACCCTTAGAAGCATAGCTTATCGAGGTGGCGTAATAGCCATTTGGAGAGTAAAAGAAAATTTAAGATTGTTTGAAGAAGTGTGTAGAGCACCAACAAACCTGACTGTAGCTGGGCTTGATTTATTTGCAGGAAGTATTCTAATTGAAAATGGTCAATATAGAAAACAGTCAATAATTTTTCAATGGATGAATGCACATTCCTATTTACAACAGGAGCAAAAGGAGCGTCTGTTTTACCTGGATTCACTTTGCGGGCACTACAACAGTATTAGAGGAGAAATAAGAACAACAAAATACGAAAAGGGAAGATATAATGATTACTATAATGATACGATTATGTATAATCAATTCATTTCAGCCTTGAAGGACATTCAGAATGAGTATACGAGGCTTGCTCTTGCTATAAAGAGGCCTGTAACTATCGAAGAAAAAATAATGTACCAGGTTATTCAAAACCGAGCTACTGCGGTTTACAGCATATTTGATGCCAACTATATTAATATATGCCGTGATAGTATCATGGCACAAAATCTGCGCTATTATACCGATTCAGTTTTCCCCGGTAAGAAAATAATGGTTTGGGCGCATGATGGCCATATTGCAAAATCCATATTGAATGATAATAGCATGGTTAAAAGCAGCATTGGTTACTTTCTCCCTGCTGAATTTAAAGCTCAATGCTATTCTATTGCTTTCAAAACCAGTGAGCATGAAAACAATGGTTTTATTGATAAGAAAAGAAGCTCTACACACAAAAGAACGATTGAGCACAATTTAGAAAAGCTTGGTGAGGCCTATTTTATAGATGTTGCAGAGGCAAGAAAAAATAAGTTGCTAAAGAAAAGATTCCAGTCTTGCTATTGGTGGGGCAACAACCAGCACACTTATAAGTGCAAGTATAATATTGAAGACATATTTGATGCTGTGTTTTATATAAAAAAGGTACATAAATCCACTTATGTATTGCCTTATGATATAGAATTTTACAAAGATAAATCATAGCTTGTGCAACGTAGAGAATTGGAAGATAAAATTGTTCATTTATATAATGGACTGTTGCTTACGCAAACGGAAGATATCGGTGTATACACAGGCATTGAAGGAATTTTGATTTTCAAACAATTATTTTCTACATACTTCAATATAGACAATTCCGTATCTACTGCAAGGGAAATGGAAAATTTCCTGGAAGTAGCATACTTAAATAAAGTGCCTTGTTGGTTACAATGGTATAAAGTTCATCGTTGGATAGGCTCGCTTCGTCTATACTTAGATGTTTACCTGTATTTTCCGGATAAAGAATCCACTCAGATGCATGGTTCTGCTGATCCCACTGTCGATAGGCGCTGATATGATTTTCGTATTGATCATGTAACTGCTTGCCATCCAAATGAAAGTATTTACCCAGTTGGAAACAGCTGATCGGGTTGCTATCCAAGAGCTCATTTTAAAAAAGCGCGAACTCCTTTGTGCTCCGCGTACCCTGGCTGAGCAGGTTCCAATCTCTTTGCACGATCTGGCCTGTAGTAATGTTTTCCCAGCAGCGCTTCTTAATACACAGAAGTACTTTCTTACCCCCTCAATGGAAAATCATTTACCCGTACTTCTGCATGAAAACCTTTGGAATGAATGTCAGAACTACGATGTTCAATGGGAATAATATTCTTTTCCTCCAGATAAAGACATAAAACGCCTTCTTCTTTACGTCGCCATTGGTCTGTAGAAAACGAACTACATTGGCATTTGGATGTGACTTTCGAAGAGGGCAGTGCCAGAAAAAGAATCGGCAATGCGGCTAAGAACTTCAACCTTATCCTAAAAATAGTTTTAATAATCCTGAAAAGAGATAAAACAAGCAAGCGCACTGTAAAAAGAAAAGGGCTCAGGGCTTCATTTGACATCAAATACAGGGAACAATTGTTGAACGTTTAAAAGCGATTGCCCTGGTAGAAACACACTATCTGAGTATTCTTAATTTCTTCCATAATAGAAGCACTAATGCTTCCGCAGAATCTTTCAATGCCAAAGTCAAATCATTCAGATCATCTTCCAGGAGAGTTAGAGATATTCCTTTCTTCCTGTTCAGACTCGCCAATATTTATGCCTAATATTATAAATCCCCCAACTTTTCTGACTGATCCCAAATCACGCACTTTCCCAAAAAGAAAAAGCGGCAAAGATACCTGTATCTTTACCGCTTTAGTAGCGAGGCTAGGGATCGAACCTAGGACCTTCGGGTTATGAGCCCGACGAGCTACCGCTGCTCTACCTCGCGATGAGGATGCAAAGGTAAACATTTAGTTTTATCCACCAAATTTTTTTTGAACGATTACAATACATTTTTGGGATAGTATCTTTGCAACATGATGCAAGATTCTCACAAAGCCGGCTTTGTCAACATTTTTGGCCCGCCCAATGCCGGCAAGTCAACACTTATGAATATTCTTCTGGGAGAAAAACTGGCTATTGTCTCGCCTAAAGTGCAGACAACACGCCATCGCATACTGGGCATTATTACAGAACCCCGTTACCAGATCATCTTTTCCGACACACCCGGAATTATTGATCCCAAATATAAACTGCACAATAAAATGATGCAGCAGGTAAGAAGCGCTGTTGAAGACGCTGATATAGCGATCCTGATGGTTGATATTACCGACGATCCGAAACAATTTGCGGAAATAGTCCAATCTCTTTCCCTGAAAACGACCAAATTATTATTAGTCAATAAAATTGACCTCGTTAACGATAAAGAGGAACGAAAACGTTTTATCAAGACCTTTGAAGATGTCATTCAACCTGCGGGCAAATTAGGCATTTCGGCACTGAAAGGCATTAACACAAAAGAGATCATCCCTACTATCCTGCAATTTCTACCCGACTCCCCCCCCTTCTTCCCTGAAGATGATATTTCGGACCGCCCGATGCGCTTTTTCGTTTCCGAAATGATACGGGAAAAAATATACAGCCTGTACGACCAGGAGATCCCCTATCATACTGCGGTGCTCGTACAAAGCTTTGAAGAACTGCCCCACATCACGCGCATAAATGCGGACATTATAGTGACCCGCGATACACAAAAAATGATTCTTCTAGGCCAGGGCGGTAGCATGATAAAAAAGTTGGGTATGCAGGCCCGGCAAAGTAGAGAGCAGTTCCTGGACAAAAAAGTATACCTGGAATTATTTGTAAAGGTCCGGCCGAAGTGGAGGGAAAACGATAATTATTTAAAGGAATATGGCTATTGACCTGGAGGCAAAGATATCCGTATCTTATCTCGAAGACGATTTTTTAAGCAGGAAAAATATACAATTAGGCTTGCTCCGCCTGGATCAGCTCCATCCCGTTGTTTCGGGCAATAAGTGGTTCAAGCTGAAGCGGAATATTCAATTCGCCCTGGAGCAGGGTAAAGAAGGCCTGCTTACCTTTGGCGGCAGTCATTCCAATCACCTGATCGCCACGGCAGCAGCCGCAAAAGCATACCATCTGCAATCAACCGGATTAGTCAGAGGGCTGCATGCTGAAGCTCATCTTCCGGAAACGCTTCGGAATTGCCTTGAAGAGGGCATGGCCTTACATTACCTGAGCAGGGAAGAATATAGCCGTAAGCAAGACCCTGATTTCCTTTCTTACTGGCAACAACTTTATCCGGACTTCTATATCGTACCGGAAGGCGGGAATAATGTCCTGGGTGCAGAAGGCGCGGCAGAAATATCGTCGTATATACCTGAGGCAGCCAATTTAGTGGCCCTGCCGGTAGGTACAGGCACTACCTTTACCGGCATACGCCAAAGTTTACCGGCTGCAAAAACCATGTTGGGGTTCTGTGGCATGAAAGGCGGCGAATACCTGCAGCCCATTATCCAGGAACATTTGCAAGAACATGCGCAAGAACATTTAGGTCCATGGCACATTACGGCCGAATATCATTTTGGAGGCTTCGCACGTCATACCCCGCAATTAATTCAATTTATAAATTCTTTTTACCAGAAGCAGGGTATCGGGCTCGACTTTGTTTATACCGCAAAAATGATGTTTGGGCTTTACGAGCTTATTGCGCAAAACCGGATCGAAAACGGCAGCCATATTATTGCCCTGCACACCGGGGGCTTGCAGGGCAATAACAGCATCAAACACCTGCTATCCATGCACAATAGCTAAATTTTCACAAGACAGCACTCTTGATTTTAACCAATTATACCGTAAGTTTGGAGCATGAATTTGAGAATAACCTTCCTGGCAATATTAGCTTCTTTAATCTCTTTATATAGCACTGCACAACCCACCCTACCGGACATTGCCGTTTTAACCAAGGACGGAATAAACATATTAAGCTGGAACTGCCCTTACGAAAGCGGCATCAAATCCATTTCAGTTCAACGCTCGGCCGATAGCAATTATAATTTCACCACCCTCGGCTATGTCAACAATTTAAAAAAAGGAGTACAAAGCTTTGTCGACGCCCACCCTATCCCGGGTAAGAATTGGTACCGCCTCGTCATCCTGTTCTCGTCTGATATGGACTGGAAAAGCAACCTCGCCAATGTAACGGTCGACAGTATTGCCATTGCCAACCGGAAGCCGCTTCTGCCTGACGACTCTTTGCAAAAATTGATCAGGCAATCGGGAAACGCCAGTATCATCAACGACCTGGCAACAGTAAGTTACCCTAAATCGCAATATGTATTTACCAATCCTTTCACAGGCAATATCAATATTGAGATCCAGGATGCGTTAAAAGAAACCTACCTCCTTGTTTTTTATGACCAGCAGGACAAAGAAGTGCTGAGGGTACCCCGCATCAATGACAAGGTCGTCATCCTGGATAAACGCAATTTCCAGACTACGGGCCTGTTCAAGTTTAAATTATTCAAGAATAAAGAAGAATTCGATAAAGGCTTTATAACGGTGTACTAAAAGGCAGAACCGGCAAAACAGCTGCAAAATAGCACCCTGTATTGTAATCTATCCGGGCCAGGACCGGAAATACCCTTCCGGGTAGCGGATCGCCTCCAAATATAATCCATGTCCGGGTACACTAAAATCTGCAAGAGTACAGTCCCGGGCTTCGATAATGGCCTTGAAATCGGCCAGCGAGCCTTTACCCCTGGCTATCTGCAATTGGGTTCCGACCAGGCCCCGCACCATGCCCCTAAGAAACCTGTTGGCTTCCACTACATAATGTAATTCGCCTCCGTCTTCTTCCCAATAGGATTGCGTAATAGAGCAGAGAAAGGTAAAGGATTGGGTATTACGCTTTGAAAACGTTTCAAAATTGGTATATTCCTTCAACGCCGCCGCTGTTTCTGCCAGAATTTCCCTGTTCAGGCTAAAAGGATAGAACATGGCGCGCTGATACAGAAAAGGATCTTTATGAGCGTAAATACGATACCGGTATCTTCGGCTTAGCGCATCGAAACGCGCATTAGCCTCTTCCGCGGCAGTGTAAATACCGTTAACCGAAATTGTATGCGGCAAAATGGCGTTTAACTTATACTTCAATTGCGGATGCAACCCGGCCTCTTCATCAAAATGATAAAAATTGCATAGCGCATGCACCCCCTCGTCCGTACGGCTGGCGCCAAAAGTAGTAACCGGCCGCCTTATAATAGTGGATAGCGCTTTATTCAGAACGCCTTGTACCGTCAATATATCTCCCTGCACCTGGGAACCATGAAAAGCAGTGCCATCATAACTTACTTCGAGGAAGTAACGCATTTTAGGGATATTTACGGGAACAGATTGGGTTTTTGTGCCGGTTCGCGCTTCAATTTTCTTTCTACCCAGAATGTAGCAAAAGGAATAAGAGAGGCTGCAAACAATAGCGCTGCTTTGCCAAAACTCCATTTATACGTTACCCAAGCCTGCACCAGTAAAACGGCATACAGGATAAACAGGATTCCATGCGCCATTCCGGTCCAGTACGAAAGGCTTTTCCAATCTAAAATGTATTTCAAGGGCATGGTGACACAGAACAGCAGTACACAGGAAATGCCCTCTAATAAAGCGATAAAACAGAAGCGTTTAAGAACGTTATTATCCATAAATGTTCAAAATTGCCGCAAAGATACTGGCTATCGGGCGTATTAAGCCCTATTAATTGGTTAAGCCCGGCAATCGGCAGCTATAAACAACCGGTCAAAACATAGGACCGGATCTAATAAAAATAACATTAAGTCAATATAGCTTTTTACCTTTGGCCTTCTTTTGCAAAAAGGATGAACATATTTAAAAGAATAATAGGACATTTATATTTCTTTGCCGGCATGATCCTGTTCGTGGTTACCATGCTCATCGTCGTTATCCCGGCAGCTATTGCGCTTTTATTTCCGGAGCCCAGGAGAGCACGTATTGTTCACCCTTCCTACAAAGCCTGGATGAGCTTCTTCCTGCCACTCGTCGGCTGCCCGGTTTATCGCAAAGGAAAGCACCATTTTAAGAAAGGAGAAAACTACGTGGTAGTTGTTAACCATAATTCCCTGGTTGATATTCCTGTTTCTACGCCATGGATACCCGGGCCGAACAAAACGCTGGCAAAGGTAGAAATGGCAAAGATCCCGGTTTTTGGCGTCGTGTACAAAGCCGGATCCATTCTGGTAAACCGGAAAGACGATCGCAGCCGTAAAGAAAGTTTCACCAAAATGCAGCAGACCCTTAAAATGGGACTGCATTTATGCCTGTATCCGGAGGGAACTAGGAACAAGACTAATGCACCGCTGCAACAATTTTTTGACGGCGCTTTTATTGCCGCTATCCGGGCACAAAAGCCCATTATTCCTGCTGTTATCATGGGCACAAAAGATATCCTTCCCATGAAACCTAAATGCTGGGCCTGGCCGCAACGCATCCGCTACCATTTCCTGGAACCTATTCCAACCAAAGGCATGGGCATGAGCGACAGGCAGGCCCTGAAAGAAAAGACGTACAAGATCATGGAAGATTATCTTATACAGAACGCATAGACACCACTTTAGTTCCCGGCAAAAAAACGAAACCGCCCTTCATCTCAACAGTATTTAATAATGCGTATAGTATTTATCGGCTCCGGCAATATCGCTTTCTTTTTTGCAACAAGGCTGCACCGGAAAGGGCATGAAATTACACAAGTATACAGCAGAACCCGCGCTCATGGCGATTTACTGGCAGCGCTCACCCATTCGAACGTTACAGACAACCTGGATGAAATTATACCGGACGCTGACGTTTATATTCTCGCCATAAAAGATGATGTACTGGAAGAAATGGCCGCCCGCCTGTCTTTTAAAAATAAAACAGTGATCCATTGTGCCGGCGCCGTTCCTCTTGAAGTGCTCGGCAATATTTCTGAGAATAAAGCCGTTATATGGTCGTTATATTCCATACGGAAAAGCAACCTTCCCAAAGGCAATAATGTGCCGCTTATTGTTGAAGCCAATACCCCTGCGGCAGCAACAATTGCCTTAAAACTTGCTCATGACATTTCAGACACTGTCCTGGAGACAGATTTCCGGCAACGGCAGTTGTTGCACGTCGGCGCAGTATTTGCCAATAATTTCACGAATCACCTATTCAGCATTGCACAACAATTATGCGAGGAGCATGGACTGCCCTTCGAAGTTCTACACCCTATTATCAGGCAAACAACGCAACAAATCGGATTCATCAATCCTACAGATAGCCAGACCGGCCCAGCCGCCCGGAACGATACCACCACGATACAAAGACACCTGAACCTGCTGGAGCCCCATCCCGACTGGCAAAAGATCTATGCTGATATCAGCAACGCAATACTGAAAGAAAATAAACTTTAAATACCAGGTCTTAAAATATATGAACGTTTTAGCATTATTCTCAACAATCAAAGCTTTTGTATTCGACATCGACGGTGTGCTTACTGATGGTATGCTGCATGTACAGGAAGACGGTGAATTGCTGCGCCGGATGAATATAAAAGATGGATATGCCCTGCAGTTGGCCATAAAGAAGGGTTACAAAGTCTGGATCATATCTGGTGGTAAATCCAATGCCGTAAAGAAAAGATTGCAAAACCTGGGCGTAGAGGATGTATATATTATGGTAGATGATAAACCAGCGTTATTAAAGAAGCTGATGGATGAATCGGGACTACTGCCCGGGCAATTATTATACATGGGCGACGATATGCCCGACCTGAAGGCAATGGAACTCTGCGGCTTGAAAACATGCCCTGCCGATGCCGTACATGATATCAGGGACATAGTACAATACATATCTCCATATAATGGCGGCCAGGGTTGCGTGCGGGATGTAATAGAAAAGACCATGAAGATCAATGAAACCTGGGAATAATACCTTTATACTCGAACCTCGCTATTCTTAATCGGCTACCAGGGAAGCGCATTGGTAGATCCGCAGCAATAGAAAGGCCGCAATTGGATAAGGGCTGCAGAAGCAGGATAATAAAAAAACTACAAACCTTGTAAGCCGGATTCTGTATAGTGCTTTAACACTATTGTTGCCATTTATCTAAGCGGCACATCACTATGCCGCTTTATCTGCCTACCCGCAAGCATCGGACGAGCAGCCCTCAATCACTTGCCTATTGGGCATTTCATCACGCAAGGCTTGCCCACATACCATGTTACCATAGCACGTCGTGTGCTCTTACCACACATTTTCACCCTTACCCCTCAGGAGGCGGTTATTTTCTGTGGCGCTATCTGTATCTCTTTTAAAGGAGACCCCATCCGTTAGATGGTGCGTTGCTCTACGATGTCCGGACTTTCCTCTCTTCCTGTAACAGGAACAGCGACAACACCGGTTTGTAGTTCCCTGCAAAGGTAGAGCATTTCTTTATAACCGTTCATGCGGCAGTTTAGAATTGTACCGTGATAGGAGGCGTTGCGAAAACACTATCTTTAGTATTAAAAAACAGAGACTGCTGCACTTTAGTTTGGCCATCTTTCTCGTAGACAAATTTCTGCACATGTACGCTATCAGCCGTCCCCCTGTACATACGGAAACGGACGCTAAAAACAGCCGATAAAGCTTTACCGGGCGTATTAAAGTCTATCCGTTGACTGGCTTTCGAACTTTTAACAGCAAAACGGTGGTCAAATCTTAGAGTATCAACACCCGACGCGGCTGTATCAGACGACAAGGTAAAAACATAACCTACCTCCCCGACAATACTGTCGGCTCCCGGGACATTAAAAAACTCAATATCATTAAATTGCAAAACAGAATTATAGCCCGTAACCGGGTCCAGTTCTGCTTTAAAACATGAAGTCAAAGAAATAGCGCATAGCGCCGCTATAATTATGTTTTTCATCAAAATATTTTTAAAGGAGCGGCATTAGCTCCTGACATTTATTAACGGTTACTGTTATCAAAAAGTATTTCTGCTCCGGCAGGCAGCTCATAAGGCTCCTGGTCCTTTATAAAAACCCGGGTTTCCCGCCCCCCCTCTGTTGTTACTCTATCTCCTTTTACCCTTATCCAGTTGCCTTCCCTCAGGCCAAGCACCGGAATATTGTTCTGTGTATGAAACTCCCTGATGCGGGTTTCCCTTGTTTCTCCATTGTGCTTCAATTGCGGATCGGGATCGAGATAATGCGGGTTAAGGTTAAAGTTCACCAAAGCCATTGTATCGAACCGTGGCGGATAAACAATAGGCATATCATTAGTGGTTTGCATATTTACGCCCCCAATATTACTGCCGGCACTGGCGCCCAGATAGGGAACCCCGCTTTCCACCCTTTTCTTTAATACGTTCATCAATCCTAATTCATGCAGTTGTTTCACCAGTAGAAAGGTATTTCCGCCACCGGTAAAGAATCCCGCCGCCTCCCCGATGGCGCTTGCCGGATTTGTAAATGTATGTAACCCCTTTACGTTAATATTCCAGGCTTTGAAGGCTTGCGCAGCTTTCGCGGTGTATTCGTCGTGGCTTATTCCGCCTGGCCGTGCATAAGGGATAAAAACAATTTCCGTCACTCGCGAAAAGAGTTCTTGTATAACTGGTTCAAGATAAGACAAATAGGATTCGCCAAAAAGCGTCGAAGTACTGGCTAATACGATATTCTTCATTATAATACTGATTAAAGCATGGCTCCGGGCTTCCACTATAATGAACGGGAAGCAAATTACCTGCGAAAACGGAACAGGATAAAAAGCATTTCCAAACAGAACCGGCCGCAAATTTAGTAATTATTTAATGCCCCATACAACACAACCGCTCTGTTCGGAAGGGGAAATAAATACCCTAGTGATAAGTTAATCATAGTTTGTCGCCTCGAAAACGCTTATTTAGTTAATTCCAATGCGATTGCGGCTTGGTTTTGCCTTTTTACTTTTAACTTAACCCTAGGCACTGCTGTAACAAGCCGGCCTGACGTTGTGCATCTCCACCAGCAGGAATATA
>JBEBWN010000112.1:0-10565 GCA_040392235.1 Taibaiella helva
ATTTCCACATAACTGGCGCTTGCCAATGCAATAGTGGGTCCCGCATTATTACCGGTTATAGTCAATCCATTGGCTCCTGCGGCAGGCCGGATAGACAGCGTGCGTGTAGCGGAGTAACAGCCATTGTCTTTAATGATGATGGGAAAAACTTCGTTAGTACTCGTGTAATCAGGCTTGAGTTCCAGCACGGCAGAGCCCGTTATTCCTACACCGTTTACATTAATGACAGATAAAGCATCCGTAAGTGTAGTGTATGCGCCGCCGGGCCCAACAGATATTATACCGGAACCTCCTGTACAGGCAATAGTGGTTCCTGCTCCTTTTAATGGAGCTGTTAATAAATAAGTAGGCCCGCCGCAAGCGCTTCCTGTATTATAAGCATACACATAAAAATCATAAGCAGTGCCGGCATTTAGACCGGAACTCGTAAAGCTGGTGTTGGGAGCAGTGAGGGTTGCCACTACTGTGCCGGCCCCTAATGTTTGCCCAACGGTATATAAAGTATAATTATCCGGAGGCGTAACCACCGCACCTGAGGGATATCTTACCACTAAATAATTTGAGGGATTGCCTACCGCCGCTGTAAAGGTGCCGCTCAAACTATTTAGCGCCGGCGTGAAGGTCAGCGCTGTCGGTTGGTTGTCCGGAACCGCACATACCGCTTTAGCCGAAACGGCAAGCACATGAACAACAGCACCTGCACCTACCCCCATATCAATAGAAGCGGGGCGCTTTACCGTGATACTTTTAATAAGCTTACCATAATGCTCCGGGGTAATGGATACACTTACCATAGGCAGACAAGGAACCGTTGCCGTGCCCGATAATTCATTAAGCGGATTGTAACTACTCCCCCTGCTCACCCGGCCTATACCTGCCATAGCATAAGTATTGTTTAAGGTAACATACCAGGAATGGAGCGCTATATTGCCTACGGTTTGTGAAGAGCCATCCGTAAAATTAACCTCTATATCTACAACAGGGCGCCCCTGGGACATAGGCGGCGGATCAGGATGGCTACCCAACATACCAATTACTAACCCCGATGCCGAACGGGGTGTTACAAAGGTCAGCGTACCAACCGGGCTAGCCTCCGTAAGACGCAGTGAATTGGGAGCAGAATAATCTGCCAACTGAAAGGAAAACGGAATCGAGGCCCAGGAAGAGTTTATTACCCCATTGACGGGTAATGATCTTACCGGCGGAGTACTTGTTGGAGTAGCTTTAAAGTCGGCGGCCACCAAAGCCCAGTTGCTATCTGCTTTTCCAATAGAATTAGTAGTCGACGATGTGGCATCGCCCAGACCATTAGCGATTACGTCATCAGTAAATCCCGTAAGCGCCACCGGCTGGTATTGCGCGCGAGCCAAACCAAACGCCATTAAAAATACCATAAGTGTAATTATTTTCATATGCATACTTTAAGGTTAAAAATGGAAAATATATCTCCTACAAAAATGGCTTATTGCCAGCAAAATGAAAAGAGTAAAAACACTCATTTACCCGTTCCGTTACATAAAATCCTGACGAAACATGGACTGAGTAAGGCTTATCAGCCACTGCTATGTAAGCCCTCCGTATTAAAACTTGATATTAATAAGCCCCAGTTCAATCGCCTTTTTTATAAGGCTGGCGGAATTTTTCACATTCATTTTCTGAAGCAAATGCATCCGGTGGTTTTCTATAGTTCGCGGACTTAAGAAGAGTTGCTCTGCAATATCCTTACTACTATAGTCAAGCGTGAGCAAGTGTAAAATTTCCTTCTCTCTCCTGGTCAGGGACGGGAATTGATCTTTGTGGTTCTTTTGTTCTGCCGACACCAGTTCCCTCACAGTGGGATCAAAATAAACTTCGCCCTTAGCCACGGCCCTGATGCCCTCCAGCAAAATACTTTCGTCACTACATTTTAAAACATACCCACACACACCGTGCTGTAGCATAGTTCGGACATAGTACTGGTGCTCCAGGTTGGTCAATACCAGGATCCTTATTTCAGGATATAACTTTTGCAGGATAGCAGCAACCTCGTCCCCCATTTGATCCTGCATTTGTATGTCCAAAAGTAAAACATCAGCTGACTGGATTTTTAAGCCTTCCAGCAATGCTTCACCATTAAGGTAAGTGCCAACAATGTCTATATCGCTGTAATGACCGAGCATGGCTTGCAAGCCCTTTATCAGCAACGGATGGTCGTCCAGAATAACTATCTTCATAATAAAATCATTTAAATATTCCTGGTAGCATTATTAACAGCAGGACTTTGGATGGCCAGTTCTACTTCGACACTCGTTCCCTCGTTGGCTTTCGAACTGAATACCACCTGGCCCCCCAGACTTTCTATACGGCTGCGCATGCTTTGCAAGCCCATTCCCGTTGTTGCTTTTTTTTCATTAAATCCGTCACCATTATCATCAATGCTAAGACATAACATGCCGTCCTGGTGTCTCAACTGGATGAGCACGCTGGTTGCATTTGCATGTTTTATTATATTGTGTACCGACTCCTGGACGACACGGTAAACGGCAAAACAATATTCTGCCGGTAAAGCACTGAAAGACCCCCAGAATTGAAATTCAATATGTAATTTTTTACTTCTTCTTATCAAATCACAGAAGGTTTCTACAGCGTCAGGCAGACTTTGTTGTATCAATAGTTCAGGAACCAGTTTGTACATGATGGTCCGCAATTCAAAGCCCATTTCGTTTAGCAGTCCCATTATTACGCCATAGCTGGGCGCTTCCGTCAATCCCTTGTATTCCTTCCCTAACGAAGCATAATTCATCTTTGTTGCCGAAAGCAGGACATTAATACCATCATGCAGTTCCCTGGCTATACGACTGCGCTCCTCCTCTTCACCCTGCGTTTTTGCCTGCAGCTTGCCGATCTTTTCCTGCTGCTCCAGGCTTTGCAATCGGTCCTCCTGGGCTCTCTGCTTGTACCTATAGTTTCGGTATACGCCAAAGGATACCAAGGTTAAAAGCAATATACTTCCGGTTGATGCAATTATCCATCTTTGCTGCTTGTACAGTTGTGCCTTATTTTCTGCCAGCATCTTGTCTTTTTCCGCTGTACGGTACTTTACGTCCAATTGATTAATGACCCTGTCTTTATCTATGGTACGCAAACTATCGTTTAACCTAACGAATTTTGTTTGATATTGATAGGCCGGTTTGTATAAATTCATGTTTTCATAAACAGCGGCCAGCTTAGAATAGACGGCCAGGAGATGGCCGTCTAAGCCCTTTCGCTTACTTAATTCTTCTGCGCTTTTATAGTATTTTTCAGCATTATCATAAATCCCCGAATCAAAATATGCCTGTCCAATCAGCTCATATATTGATGCGGCATTGACGCTATGACTGTCCATTGCCAGCGCTCTGTTGTAATAAGGCATTGCATCAGCCAGGGTGGGCTGTACTGTGCCCATTGAATAGTATAAAAACTGTAAGGAATAGATTTTTTTTGCCTTTTTCTGCTGATATAACTTTAGTGAAGCTTCGAAGTAGTGCATAGCGTGAACACTGTCTTTCCGAAGATGATAAACGGTACCGATATTCGAATACAACGTAGCCAGTGTCATAGTATCCCCCAACTGCTTTGCCAATAATTCGGCCTTTTTGTGATAGTATAGTGCTTTATTAAGATCCTCCTTTTGCATCCACGACGTTCCTATATTGCTCAGTAAGCTTACCTTGAAAAGGCTATCTCTGGTACTACCATTCTTAATAAAGGCCAGTGCTTCATAAAAAAAATAAATGCTGGAATCATTGTCGCCCAGAAGCCCATATAGGGTACCGAGCTGGCTATACCAGTAGGCCATAATACCTTCAGTGTACGGTGCAGCTGTTATACAATAAGGCTGCGCAAGATATAGCAATTGTTTACTCCTTAAATATTCACCTTTATCCTTGTAACAAAGTGCTATAATTACCATCGCCTCCGCTATTGCAGCTTTGTTTTGCGTGGCAATGGCGAGTTGCAAGGCTTCCTGCGCTAAATGCAGCGCCTGATCTGCGTTGGAGTTTACTCTTTGTTCCGTTGCCTTCGCAATTAGCCTGTGCACATCTCTCGTACCATTGATTTCCAATACCGGTGGTTTCTCCTGCGCCGGAATTTTTACCGGGATAACGGGTAATAAAACTGCGAAAAAACAGCACCAATAGAAATATTTTCCCTTCATACATTTATTTATTGTAAAAGCAGGCTCTTAATCAAAAATAGTCATTTTCGTAAAAAGCCAATTTTACAAATAAGTGTTTTTACTCTTTTTTAAATTAGTAAAAAAATACAATTTTGTAGAGTTTACAAAAAGTAATTCCTATCCGGAATCACACCGGGCAATCTTTTCATAATGACAAGAAAACAATATATATGAATGTTAAACTTTTACTTTATATCTTTCTGATTTTATGTAGCTTTATTCCGGTTACACAGGGACAAAAGCGTTATTACAATCAACATCCTCTATTTCTCAAAGCAAACAGTGTCTGGTGCTTTGGGGAATATGCCGGCCTTAATTTTAACAGCGGCAGGCCGGTATCTTTTCGCTCCAATGCAACCTGGTTCGGAATGACTCAGTATAACAGTACCAGTTCGGTAGCTGATCCTGTAACGGGCAGACTTTTGTTTTATACTAACGGCAAACAATTCTTCAAAGGCCCTGGCCAGCTCATGCTCAACGGATCGCTCGCGGATACCAGTTGGACAACGACTATTGTGCCTGTTTTTAATGAACCGGGGAGATACTACGTTTTCTCGCTCAACACACCCGATAGTCTGAACATCCGGCAAAACTTTTGGCCCACCGGCCTGTTTTATTCTATTGTTGACATGTCTATGGATAATGGCAGGGGAGATGTCGACCCTGCTTACCAGAATGTATTGCTGGATGGCGCCAGACCGTCGGCTTCGATGATTGCCGTACTGGGCAATCAATGTGATGATATCTGGTTGCTTGTTTATTATGGTAGTGAGAATAGTGTCCGGGCATACCATATCACGCCAAAAGGCATTGACCCTAACCCGGTCATTTCTCCTTTGCCCATGCAAATGCATCCATCAAAAATGGCCATCTCGCCCGACAGGAAGAAGATGGCTGTAATAACCCACGGAGCGCTACAAGATAATGCTATGAACAGGTTGTATCTCTCGGATTTCGATGCGTCTACAGGGAAAATTTCCAATACCATTGCCATCAGATTAGACAGCGCGGGACGGCATCGGGCAGGATCAAGCGTCTGTTTCTCCCCGGACAATTCTAAATTATATGCACAAATATCCTATCAGCAAAGTGGCACAAACGCTTATGCTGGCATTTACCAGTACAACGTAAGTATCCACGATTCTACCAGGATAGCCCAATCTATGACGTTCATTGCCGAAACAGGCCTTGTTACCGGCTATTTTAAGCTCTACAATGATACAATATATGTAGCCGGGGGACTTCCTGGTTTCAATGCCGGCTCGTACTTGAGCCGCATAGAACGGCCTGACTCACCCGGCACTGCATGCCAGTACAATAACAGGGCAATATCACTGGCAGCGGGCAGCTCTCTTTCCTGGCAACCATTCAACAACGAAGTCGTTATACCCTTTAAAGGAGACTCTTCTTTTTACCACCTGCATTCAACCATCTGTTCGGATGGAGATGCATCTATCCAGATTCAAAGCCGGCAAATTGAACCAGGCTATAACTACAGATGGAATACGGGCGACACAACGAAATCTATTACCGTAGACCAAAGCGGCATCTATACGGTTACTTATAATACAGGCCTGTGCCAAATTCGATCGGAAACGTACGAAATAACCTTATCGAACATCGGAACTGCAATTACGGTGAATGGCTTTCAGTTGAGTACAACAGGAGGTCCCTTTACCAGCTACCAATGGTTGCGGGAAGGAGTCATCATTCCAGGCGCCACAAAAAGCACACATACCGTCACAGAGAACGGCGCCTACCAGGTAATTGTATCCAATGCGGACGGCTGTACCGATACATCGGCCACTTATGTTGTGAGCAATGTGGGTATTAAGCATATGACAGCAGACGAAATATCCATCTATCCTAATCCTGCTCAGAATACGGTATATATTGATGCACCTTTGAGCGTTACCGTAACTGTTTTAAATATAGAAGGCAGACTTGTTGCCCGGCAACAAAATACGCGTTCTGTTGCTATCGGGAACTTTTCTGAGGGTATCTATCTATTAAAAATTACGGATAAAGAGGACAGACTGTTGAAAATGGAAAAAATAATTCACCTTAAGCAATGATGCACATTTCCCTGTTGGCAATGCCCAATCGATATTAAATTTCACAACAGGTCTAACTGAACGGGCACCGGCTTTGCGGAACAGGAACACGCTCTATCTGTCGAATGACCGTTAACTAATTCTACTTTGTCAGCTCTAGATCATTGTACAACGGCAGGTTTTCCGAAGGGTCTGCCGTTGTTCATGAAGGATTACAAGTATTCTTTTCAAATTGGGTAAAGCGTAATAACCTCTTCCAAGCAAAACATTATCCTGCCGGATTGTTCTTGACAGAATGCGGTAAAAAGAATATTGAAAGGATGAGCGGACAGACCAGGCAAAATTACCAAAGCCGACTTCTTAAAATGAAAAATAGAACTAATTAATCGCTTGGTTATTATTTCCGCTGAGTGGCGATGGACCCGGTAGGCAATGACTGGGTAGTGCAACATAGTTACGCCGCAAGCGGTACTATGGCGGCGACATTAATATACATTCCAGGGCTTGTCCGGGTACTACCCATCGCAAAACCATCAAGGTATTTGCAGCACCGGAATATTCCTGGGGAAAGACACTTCTTTCTGTAACGACAATTCGCCTATTGTATTAAGCAACAGATACCTATTGCAATAGCCGCAGATTCACCTGCGGCTATTCCTATTAAAACACCCCGGCTTTTTCGTAAACGGACATCATTTCCTGGAACGCAGTTTTGTATCCCCTACCTTTCGGGATTGGCAATGAACCCGTTTTACCAGGGCAACAGGGTTTAAAAAGGTATAATTTGGAGTGTAAGCTTTCTTTTTTGCGGTTTGATTCTTCAATGGTGCTTACTTCTTTTTATCCTTCACACATTTTTATAGGATTGGGCGGTCACCGGGCTTTGAATATTTTTTCTGTTTTGATCAGCCTGTTTTGCCGGTCATAAATCTTTAGCAGATAAATTCCTTCAGCCACATCAGACAAAGGTACCTGTCCCGCCTTTGCAATATACTTCAGCATTTTGCCCTCTATACTGCACAGGACCACATTGACAGCGACAGAAGTCTGAATGGAGATGAGGTCGGCCGCCGGGTTGGGATAAAGGATCACCTGATCTTGCAGGCCCTTGGGAGCAGTAATACTTGCATTGTTAACCTCATAAATATCGGAAGTATCTGTACAACCATCGGCTGACCTAACAATAACCTGGTAGTCCCCATTCTCCAATACCGAATACCGGTTTTGGGTGGCGCCGGGTATAACCGCCCCATTGAGCAACCATTGATAGCTTTGGTAAGGGGTAGTAGTACTTAAAACAAAGCCGTCCACCGTAATTACCGGTACCATAAAATCGTAAACCTGTACCACAAAAGTATCAACCCTTGGATGACAGCGATCCTTATTTAAAACCCAGTAAGTACCGGATTGGCTGACCACCCGATCCGGATGCGCAGAACCGTCATCCCACAAATAACCGGCAAAGCCTGCTGATCCCTTTAAGGCAACAGCGGTTCCGCCGCAAACTGCCGTATCCAAAACAGTTTGCCCGCTGGTATCGGGATCTAAGGGATACACCACATCGTTGGGTAACGATATATTGGCTTTTATGCCCGGGTAAAAAGAAACTACCTTACCGGAATCGTAATTACAGGATGCTCCGGGCAAATTGGGCGCCTGGATACAGCTTAGGCCCAGCGATCCGCCTGCCGAAAGCCCGGCAAGACCATTCGGTTTGTACAGACAATATATTTTATCACCATACAACTTAAGATAACCAAAGAAAGTGCGCTGTGTATTAGAGTCAATTATGGTAGCAGAAGAGGTAATAGTTGCAGAATCATAAACACTAACATCATATTGGCATATTTTATGATTGAATACCACGGGACCCGGATTGGTATTGTAGAAGCGGCCGTTTACATATAGTTTTGAATTATCCGGCGAAAAGCAAACACCGTATATGGCATTGTAATTCAATTGAACAGGATCGGATAAACTACCCGTTGTTGCATTGAACCGGGCCAGTACGGCACCGGTAAAAGGAGGAACG
This sequence comes from Taibaiella helva, assembly GCA_040392235.1. Classification (GTDB taxonomy): domain Bacteria; phylum Bacteroidota; class Bacteroidia; order Chitinophagales; family Chitinophagaceae; genus Taibaiella; species Taibaiella helvus_A. Next base: position 8,288 of record JBEBWN010000112.1, read on the forward strand.
GTAATTCCTGCTGCGCAGCTGCCAATAGCAACCATACTACGATCGGGCGAAACCGCCATCGCCCCTATCTGGTAAGCTGGAAAACCGCCCTGCATGGGTGTTACTACTGTTGACATCACCGGAACCGTGTCTAATCCCGCTGTAGTAATATGATAGGCCCTAAAAACCGGTTCGCTATTTTCGTGTACCAAGAGCCATATATCACAATTATTGCCGGGAATAGCAATCATACTTTCGCTTAAGGGTCTGGAAGGATCATTGCTCAGTACAATATTTTTCTGGCCTGTTATAATGTCGCCCATACCATTATCGAGGCGCATATCGACTTTGGAATAGGCAAGCATAGGGAGCGGCGATCCTGCTGCATAATCAGAAGGACCCGATAAAGAAAAAAGGTAATATTTTCCCGGGGAGTCGATAACCGGTACAATACATACGCCCTGGGTGGTCGAGCCTTTATTACCCAATATACTATCGCCATTGGGCATAACCTGGTCGTTACGGTTCCAGCATTTTCTGCCATCTGAATAAAAAAGCAATTGCCCCGTTTCGGGGTCCGCCACAGACGCGCTCCCCTCACCCACAAAAATTTTCGTTTTAATCCCGGCCGGGCTGGCAGTATTGAAATCCACACCGGCATTGCTTCCAAAAACCCATATACTATTCGCTTTAACAAAATTCTCCTGTTGATTATAGTATGTCTGGGCATAGCCACAAAGACTGTTAGCCACCAGGATGATAAGCAGTAGATGTTTACATTTCATAATAATCAATATCTTATTAGATGTTAGAAAATAAGCACGGGCGCTAATATTAAAGCAGCAACCCGAACTACCGCAAATCTAAAAACAGGAAAAGGTGAACTTATCGGTAAAACTACTCAATAAAAAACATGAGTGAATCACTCATATTTTCTTTTGGGGAGAAGATCAAAGAGATCATTTGCCGTTTTATTTCATGCGTTTTATTTACTTTTAAGCCATGAAAACAACACTGTTTTCCCTGCTAATATATTGCACGGTATCCTCATTCCTGCTGCCTGCAGGTCATGGACAAATCCGGGACATAGAGCCATCCAACGCCGGGAAAACGAGTTCCGCTATGATCAGAGAGCTCATCCATAATGCATTTTTGTTAAAGGCAAGGCATCAGGGAGACAGCTCCCTTCAAGTCCTCCTGGAGGCGCTGCGCCAGAGCGCATCCCTTGCCTACCAGGAAGGCATAGACACGACTTTACATTACCTGAGCCAGGACCTGGACCAGTTGGGTTTTGCCTCCTTTTATGGCCAAATTATGAAGCAGGCCTTACAGTATGCCGGAAACAGCGCTAAAGACAGGATAAGCCTGGCCCGTCTGCAAAAAAGCCATGGCGCTTATCTTTACCTGGATGACCAATATTATCCGGCTATGCTGGCCTACAAGACTGCGCTAAAAACACTACCTGATGATACCGCTGCTGCTGTTCGACAGGTAAAAGCGGGCATTTTCCAGGGTATTACACTTATTTGTATGGAACTGAAGCAGTATGACCAGGCCCGCAAATGGCTATGCGATTGGGAACGTATGGCACAGCCCATCACTGATACGCATTCACGCTTACTTATTAATACCATCAAAGGTCTGATTAGCCGCCAAACCTTTCAAATTGACTCTGCTTATTATTATTTGCATACAGCCTACCGTATAGGGGCCACCTTTAAAACAAAAGACACCTTTTCCAGTACCCGCTTAAGCAGCACAGTTGCCGGCTTAAGCATGATACTTATTGACAGGCAGGAAGCAGCCCCCGCAATGGCCATGCTCAACAACGAACTTTCTACGATACAGGAAGTAATGGGCAGGAAGCAAAAACAGGGTTATTTTCACTATGCACCGGAAAATATACTGTACAGTTTACGCTTTGCAAAAGCCTATGCGGCATACCAACTAAAAAATTATAGCCAGGCTGAAAGGGAAGTTATCGACTTGCTGAAGATTGTGCAAAAAGAAAAAAAAGAAGGATCTCTTTACCAGTTGCTTGCAGCAATTTATGCGGCACAGCACCGGTTTGATATTGCCTATTGGTATCAGCAGAAATTTATCCACATTGTTCAAAAAACGACGGAGACAGCCGAGAGCCGGGCGCTTAAAGAACAGTACGAGGCTCAAAAAAACCAGGCGCTGGCCCAAAAACAATTGTTAATAGAGCAGCAACAAAGCCGCCTCAGGGAACAAAAGATATGGACCGGTGGCGGCGTACTGGGCATTTTATTACTGGGCATAGCCTTGATTTTCATCT
>JBEBWN010000113.1:0-10564 GCA_040392235.1 Taibaiella helva
CCTGCCCGGCAGCTATAGCGAGTAAATCAGGCTCGGTATAGGGAAGGGGCAACCGCTCCAGGTAAGCTCGTGCATATTCGGGAACAGATACGGTACGATAATGCCGGGCCAGGGCCTGGGTCAGCGTGCTCTTGCCCGTTGACTCCGGGCCAATAATGACAATGCGTTTTATATTATGTGGTAAAAACACGAACCGGGGTTGAAATCGGGCAAAAATCGTTAATTTGCTATTGAAATTCAAAGAAAAATAGGACATGCATTATATGAAAAGGCTTTATACGGGCATCCGTTTGGCGGCAGCTTGTGTTTGTTGTTTACCCGGATCTGTAACGGCTCAAGACCGGGAACAGGCAGATAAGTATTTTGAAATTTCAAAAAACCTGGAGATCTATTCCAACATTTTTAAGGAACTGAATCAATATTATGTCGATCCCATAGAACCGGGAAAAATGCTAAAAACCGGTGTGGATGCCATGCTCAGGGATCTTGACCCTTATACGAACCTGATTACAGAAGCTGATGCTGAAGATTATGAACTGCAAACAACCGGGAAGTATAGCGGTATAGGCGTGTCGACGCGTATACAGGAGGGTAATGTGATCATTACAGAATTGTATGAGAACGGACCGGTAGCTAAAGCCGGCGTAAAAGTGGGCGATATTATTGTATCTATAAACGGGGAAAAGGTAAAGGGGAAGGACGCTGATGAGATTGCACTGTTAATGCGGGGAGCGCCCGGAAGTAACCTGGCACTGTTGGTACGGCATCCGCTTACCGGCAAAGAAGAAAGCAAATCGATAACCCGGGCGGAGATAAAGCTTTCCAGCGTACCTTATGCCAGCTTAATGGGCGCTGGTAATGATATTGCTTATGTATACCTTGCCCAGTTCACCCCCAATTGTGGACGGGATGTGCGCCAGGCCCTGGACAGCCTGAAGCAAGCACAACCAGGATTGAAAGGTGTGGTACTGGACCTTAGGGATAATCCCGGCGGTTTATTGGAAGAAGCGGTTAATGTGTGCAATATTTTCATGGACAAGGGGCAGCTGGTCGTCAGCACAAAAGGCAATAATAAGGAATGGGACCGGCAGTTTAAAACAAATGGAAGTGCCTGGAATACGACGATACCTTTGACTGTGTTGGTGAATCATGGTTCTGCCTCTGCCTCTGAAATTGTAGCCGGTACGATGCAGGACCTGGACCGCGGTGTCGTAATCGGTACCCGGTCGTTTGGTAAAGGCCTGGTACAAAATATACGACCCCTGGGTTATAATTCCCGTCTGAAAGTTACCACGGCAAAGTATTACACACCATCGGGCCGTTGTATACAGGCGCTCGATTACTCGCATCGTAATGAGGATGGCAGCGTTTCTTCGGTGCCGGATTCTTTGAAAAAACAATTCCTAACGCAAAAGGGACGGAAGGTATACGACGGCGGCGGTATTGAGCCTGACATGACTATTGAAGAAGATAACATCAGCCCTCTTTCAGAGTCACTGCTGACGAAGCATTTGATTTTTGATTACGCCACACAATATTATTACAGCCATCCTGCAATAGCAGCTCCTGCCGATTTCCTTTTGACAGACAAGGAATTTGCCGACTTCGAAAAATGGTTGAGTAATAAAGACTATGCTTACGAAACAGATAGTGAAGAACTGTTGGCTACCTTGAAGGAAACAGCGGAAAAAGAAAAATATTTTGACAATATTAGCGTCGAATTCAACGCGCTCAAGGCAAAACTGTCGCATGATAAAAAGAACGACCTGATTAAAAATAAAGCCGAAGTATCCGGCATATTGACCAGCGAGATAATCGGCAGGTACTATTTTCAAAGGGGTCGTGTGATCAATAAATTGAAGAGAAATGACAAAAGCCTGGAAAAGGCCGTTTCCTTGTTACTGAATAATGGCGCTTACCAATCTTTGCTTAAGGTTTAAAATTGGGGAGATACTTTTCGCGTTTTATTTAATTATTAAGCTTTTTGTTTTTGCCTTTTTACTTTTAACTTAATATATTATCTTCTTCTACCCTTTGCTAAATAATACCTGTATGCACTATGTGAAATATATTGGCCTCCTATTCCTCGTACTGCTGCCGGGCTGGGGCCGGTTGGTATATGCCAACCACCTTTTAGGGGGAGAAATTAATTATACTTATATAGGCAATACAGGTAATGGCGAAACCTACCGGGTACGACTTTCCTTTTTTGGCGATTGTAGCTCGGCTACCCAGCAGAACAGCGCATTCGGGGCCTTGATCAACGCAGACCCCTTTGTGAAACTTTATGATGGCGATAAGTTGGAACATTCGCTTTACCTGGATTATAATACGGCAGAAAGCGATATAGAGATCACACCGGTTTGCCCGGATGAGGCTGCCAACACTGCTTGTAAGAATGTCAATAACCCGATTCCCGGCATCAAAAAGTATGTATACGAGGGCGACTTTGTATTGCCCGGCAAATCTTCAAAATGGCGTTTTACTTTTGAAGGCCGCGTTTCCAGCGGGACGATTGCCGGCCGGAGCTTCATTATACAAAATGCGGAAAATACAGATCGTTCTACCAATGATGCTACCATAATGTTTCTCGAGGCGACCCTGAACAACCTGCAGGGCACGAATAATTCCACGGCCTTTACAGCAGTGCCCAGCCCTTTCTTTTGTGTGAACAAAGCCTCTACGTATAATTTGGGTGCTGCCGACGTAGAAAATGATAGTCTCGCTTTCAGCCTGATACCAGGGAAAAAGGTAATAAGGGTCAATACTCCGCCTGTATCCGACGTTATTTATATTACGCCTTACACAGCTCAACGCCCCATCCCTGCTGCCGCAGGAAATTTCAACTTTGACGGGCAAAACGGGCAAATGACCTTTGTACCCAACCTGGTAATGAATTGTCTGGTTACCAACCTGGTTGAAGAATACCGGAACGGTATTAAAGTGGGTAGTAGTATGCGGGAAATGACTTTTGTTATACTCGACAATTGTAACAACGATGCTGCTCTTGATATTGTAAGCAATGTTAAGAATGCTTCCATGTCTACCGATGCCGGCGGCAATGTTACGTTAAGCATTTGCGAAGGACAATTAGAGGACCTGACTTTTGATATTGATTGTTCCGATCCCAACGGCGACAATACAACGGTTACTTATAACAGCTTACCTAAAGGTGCCGTAATTAATATTAATAACAACGGCAGCCAAACGCCGGTAGCCCGCTTTACCTGGAATGTAACCGATGTAGAACCGGGGCACTATATTTTTTACCTCAATTATACCGATGATGGTTGCCCCCTGGTTGCTACACGTACCGTTGCTTATACTATCATCGTAACGCCCCATAGTTACAAATTTCTGCCGGGTTCTGCTCCTGCCTGCACTAATGCGCGATCGGGTAAGGCATGGGTTGTGCCCGAGCTTCAGAGAGGATTGTCTTATTATTATAAATGGCTGGATGACGGGGGCAATACATTGCGGCAAAACACATCAGTAACCGGCGACACGCTGTTCAATATTCCGGCGGGGAGATATAAAGTATACCTGCATAACACAGAAGGCTGTGGTACCCGGTTTGAAGTTGAAGTCGGGGAGGCGCCTTTCCCTAAATTGGCTTTAAACGAAGATACCGTTCTCTGTAAAGGAATGCAGATACTGTTGGCTACAGAACCGGAGGAACATGTTACTTATGTATGGAATAACGGGATGGAAGGCTGCTGTATTACAGTAGACAGTTCCGGAGTCTATAGCCTGACGGCCACAAACAGTTGTGGTTCGATTTCGGACGAGGTAACGCTTAAATTTATACATTGCAGCTTCTGCCTGTTTGTGCCTAATGCCTTTAGTCCCAATGGAGATGGGCAGAATGATATATTCAAAATATTGGAAACCTGTATCCTGATTCGTTATAAGCTACAGATCTTTAACCGCTGGGGAGAAGTGGTATTTTCTTCCTTCAGCACTTCCGATAGCTGGGACGGGACTATTGGCGGAAAGCATGCCGATGCCGGTACCTATTTTTATTATATAGAAGCGGAAGCTACAGACAGTAAGGTGGAAAAATTCCAGATGAAAGGCGATTTGGCTTTGATACGTTAGTGTTACGTCAAAAGTTAAAAGTCAAAACCAAAAACAGGACACCGGGAAAGGGTTGAATATACATTTAAATAGGGCTACGAAACTTATGTAGGGTCTGCTGTTAAACTCAATTGGGTGCATCCCCCAGTGTATAAAGTATCCGCTATACGAGGTTAGATGATCAGGAAAGATCCAATGTCTGGCTATACTACAGCCGGCATAGCCGTATGAAGTTTAGACTTCAAGAGGGGAGATTCCTTTCCCTTTCAGGAAAAGGAAGGGCTTATATTATTTTATGCTACTGCAAGCTTTACAATCCATTTTACTGGCTTTGCGATGTTTTTGCCCTGCATTAAATTGGAGAATTTATACAGTTATTATGTTGGAATTCAATTGGATATAAGTTAATCAGCAAGCCCTAGGTATGTTCTGGCGCGCGTGCCCTCTACTTTCCTTCCTCCGTGTGTCCCTCCATTGCAAGGCACGAAGCAATCTCTTCCCCATCTATCCGCGGGAGTATAACTGTTATGCTGTGTGCCGTTTGGATGATAATTATCTGTATTGGCGTCCGGAACACCCGGGACCGCTTTCTGCGTCGCGACGGCGGCTGGAGGTTAAGGCAACTTTCGATTTACAGTTTGCAGGGTGACAATGCCTGCGTAATTGATTATAGGAACGCCATTTTTTCACGCTAAGGCGCAAAGAAGGCGCAGAGGCGCAATGTTTTGGAGGGTTCTTTAGTAACGCATTTTTGATGTAACAGTTTATGCTTCCCTTATCGCCAGAGTATATTTTTAATGGAAAAGCACCTTACGGGGCAAGGTGCTTTTTATAGTTGAGTAGGTTATTGCGATAATTTATAATGAACCGGGCGCTTAATTAACCACCTGGCGTTTCCACTCGTCATAGTTTTTGTCTTCAAAATTGGCCCAAACCATGCAAGCGTGACCAATTACCAGCAGTCCCCATGCAGAAGTGATCCAGATAGGCCAGGGATACACCCAACCTTTGGCTCCAGCATAACATATATACCACAATGCTGCGTTTACAACTGCAAATACTAACAAATGTAAAAACCAACTACGTACTTGTTTGCCGGATGCAGGTATCTTTTTGGGCATAATATGTGTTTTTTGACGATTAAACGCTGCAAAGATAATCAGTATGTTCGTTTTTCAAAAATGATTTTTCAGCTAATAAGTTGCGTGGTACTACGTGGTAGGTACTATGTATGATACGCTCAATATTCCATTTCTGCTTTTTCGCGAAGTATATAGCTGGCTACATGCTGCCGGAATTCGTCTTCTTCCTGTAAAAAGTGAACCTTGATGGGAAGGACAGCTATTAATGCGCCCCAGCTGGCCAGCTCTTCGCTATGCAGGGCCAACCGTACGGCGTCTTTTTCCGTAGTCACAATAATTTTCTGCGCAACATCCCAGTTTTTGTAAGTTTGTTTTATTTCCTCCAGGTTGGCAATAGTAAAGTAGTGATGGTCCGGGTAGCGTAACAAATGCACACTATGTGCCATTTGCTCCAGGTGCAATAACATGGGCTCTGGCTTGGCAATGCCCGAAACCATGATGATATGAACATCGTTCGGAAGCAAATGCAGGGGCTCGCCGGTAAAAAAATTTACTAAAGGGCTATAACGGATGGTGGTAAAGAAAATACTTTGATGAGGAAGAGGATTAATCTTGCTGGCTATGCCGGACATTTGTGCCGAATTAAGGTCAGGGCATTTAGATACAATAATAATATGTGCTCTTTTATACGCATTCCGCTGCTCCCGCAGGCTACCAAATGGTAATATATAATCGTTATAGAAAGGCTTGGCGTAGTCGGTGATCAGTATATTCAGGCCCGGACGTACAGAACGATGCTGGAAGGCATCGTCCAGGAGAATAACATCCGTTTCGGGGCGTTCTCTTAAAAGCTGGGGAATACCTGTCATCCGGTCTTCGCACACGCTGACGGCCACTTCCGGAAATTTATGATAGAATTGCATGGGCTCGTCGCCAATGACGCCGGCATGTGTACCCGGTCCGGCCAGGTAGAAACCGGTTGTTTTTCTTTTATACCCCCTGCTCATAGTGGCTAAGCGATATTCATATTGTAATAGCCGGATCAGGTATTCTATATGAGGGGTCTTGCCGGTGCCGCCTGTCGATAAATTGCCGACCGAAATAACTGGCACACTAAACTGGATGGATGATAATACCCCTGCGTTATAAAGCTTATTGCGCAACCATACGATGGCCCCGTACAGCAATGCCAGGGGGTAAAGAAGAGGTTTGAGCAGGCGTACCAGCAATAATAATGGATTCATTTTCTAAGGGGTAAAAAATAAAGGCGAAGGTAAACAGAATACCTTTGCTAAGCTGTTTTATCTGCCTGGGCAACCCTGGCAACATTGGGCGGAGCATTAACGGTAATCGCTTGTTAATCTGCTTTATTTAACGTGAATTAGCTGGGTAATAGGGTATATTTGGATAAATAAAATAACCTGTATATGATAGCTATAGTAGCGGGAAGTTCGGGCCTTATCGGTACAGAACTGGTGCAACAGCTCTGCGCAAACCCTGCATACAGAGAGATCAGACTGCTGGTACGCAGGCCGTCAGGCTTCATTCATACCAAAGTGATTGAATATATCGTAGATTTTGATCGGCCTGCTTCCTATACAACTTATTTACAGGGAGATGTTATCTTTTCCTGCCTGGGTAGCACCCGCAAAAAAACGCCCGATAAAAACGAATATTACCGTATAGATCACGATTACCCATTGTTCCTGGCGCAGGAGGCTGCTGTTCATGGTGTTACCCAATTTCACCTGGTTTCTTCCATGGGGGCAGATGCATCTTCCGGTAATTTTTATTTAAGCATGAAAGGAAAGACGGAAAATGACATTAAGTTGCTGCCTTTAAAAGCGGTACATATTTACAGGCCCGCCGTGTTGGCTGGTAACCGGGCAGAAAAACGGTTGGCAGAAGCATTGGCTATCGCGCTATTCCGCCTGGTTAATCCCATACTCCCGGCAAAATATCGTAGTATTCCGGCAGCGACAGTCGCCGCAGCAATGATAACACAATCGCTCAGCGGCGAAACCGGCGCACATATTTACAGCTCGGACCAGATAACCCGTTTGGCCCATACGCTTTAAAAGCAGCGCATGGCACTCGTGGTGCACCAGCAGAAGGAAACCATAAGGGATTAAAATCAGCTACAACAACCTGGTCAAACGTGCTTTTTCGCCTTATTACTTCATAGTTGATTGCTCATCAATCTATTGTGCATTTCGGTTTTGCCTTTTCACCTTTGATTTAGCACTACCTTGCTGCCGGATAATCTAATAGTCCTGCGGCGGCCAGGCGATACTCAAGTATCTTTTCTGCGGGAATAAAGGGTTTTACCTGGTTCAATTTCAGGTAATCTATACCGGCCTTGATAAGGGTAGCCCGGTCCAAGGTGTCCTTTTCCTGTGAACCAGGTGACAAAGCATGGTAGCCTGCCTCAAGAATGCAGCTTTCAGGGATGAGGCCTACTACCTCGCAGCCCATTGTTTGTACGCCCAAGCTGGCCGCCAGGTCGGTACAGGTATTCCAGGCCTGCAGGGGAGATGTGATGCGGTAGTCGAGCAGGTTCATCGAGACCTGGGCACATTTAAAGTCGTCCATATACCAGCCTATAGCCCTCAGTGCAGGTAACAAGCCTTCCTGGTTGCTACTACGCATCTTTTTAGCGATGCTGCGGGCTATTCTTTCGTCGGTCGTATCCAGCGATATATTGAAAGCCACTAATATATTGCGGGCGCCCACAACGGTAGCGCCTGTTTTTTCCATATCCTGGCTGCTTTTTATTTCCGGGCCATAGTCTGGCCGCCATTCCGGTGTTTGCATCCGCGTGTACAATTGTTCATACTGTCCTTTCCTTATGTCAGGCAGGAAGCGTCTGTAGTCGGCGCGGGCGCTGTACTCATATAGATATACCGGTATCTGCAACGTTGCTCCCAGTCGTTTGGCCAATTCTTCTGACAAAGCGATTGTTTCCTGCATACTAATGTGTGCCAGGGGAACAAGAGGGCAAACATCGGTGGCGCCAATCCGGGGATGTGCGCCCTTTTGCAAACGCATATCAATGCGGTCCGTTGCCGTTTTTATAGCTTGAAAAGCGGCTTCCACCACAGATTCGGGGCTACCGGCAAATGTAAATACGGTTCTGTTGGCTGAAGGACTGGAATCGATATGCAACAGCTTTTGTCCGGCTACCTGTTCAATTGCGTTGCGTATTGCCCAAATAGTATCGGGGTCCCGGCCCTCGCTGAAATTGGGGATGCATTCAATCAGAGGCTGGTTTGTAGTCATTTATAGGATTATTGGGATATAATAGACGGTTAAATTTAGTGCTTTTTACCTTGTTATCCATAATTCCGATAATATAATCATACCTTTGCGCCTCATTTAAATAAAAGGATTTTGAGAAGTATGGAAACTTTCCAGGAAATTGGATTGAAAGATGAGCTTGTGCAGGCTGTACAGGCTTTAGGATTTACCACTCCAAGCCCCATTCAACAGCAGGCAATACCATTATTGGTAAACGAAACTACGGATATTATTGCATTGGCCCAAACCGGAACGGGAAAAACCGCCGCTTTTGGCCTGCCGCTGTTACATAAGGTAGATCCCGCACAATCTCATGTTCAGGCTTTAGTGTTGAGCCCGACGCGCGAGTTGTGTATGCAGATCCAGGCAGAATTTGTTAAATATACACGGTTTATGCGTGGCATTAACACGGTAGCGGTGTATGGTGGGACGCCAATAGGCGCCCAGATCCGCGAATTGAAGCGGAATGTGCAGGTTGTAGTGGCCACTCCCGGCCGCCTGATAGACCTGCTCGAAAAAGGTGCAATTAATCTTGAACAGGTAGAGCTTGTTGTGCTGGACGAAGCAGATGAAATGCTGAATATGGGCTTCCGCGATGACATTGACTTTATCCTGAAGAATACGCCCACGAGGCAAAGTGTGTGGTTATTCTCCGCCACGATGAATAATGACGTGCGCAGGATATCGAAGCGTTTTATGTCGAATCCCCGCGAGGTATCGGTTGCCCGTGAGAATGCCGGCAATGAAAACATCGATCACCAGTATTTTGTAACGAATGCTCATCAACGCTTTGACGCTCTGCGGCGTTTGCTTGATTTTGCACCTGATATTTATGGTATTATATTTACCCGCACCAAGCAGGACGCACAGGATATTTCAGAGAAATTAATGCGCGAAGGTTATCATGTCAGCCCTTTACATGGCGATATGGACCAGAAAATGCGTACCAAAGTTATGGAACGTTTTAAGCGCAGAATGCTTCAGGCTATAGTGGCGACGGATGTAGCAGCCAGGGGGATCGACGTTAATGATATTACACATGTGATTAACTATGAATTGCCCGAAGATCCGGAGGTATACACGCATAGAAGTGGACGCACCGGGCGGGCCGGCAAATCGGGAGTCTGTCTTTCCCTGGTTACTTCCCGGGAAATAGGCCGTATCCGTCAGGTAGAACGCCTGGCCAAAACCCGTTTCCATAAAATGGACATACCTGATGGCGCCGATATTGTGCGCAAAAGATTGTTCCATTTCCTGGATAAAATCGATAATGCACAGCCGGAAAGCAATTTCGGCGAGATTTATCAGAAGAGTATCCACGAGCGCCTGGAAGGCATTGATAAGGACGAGCTTATAGACCGCTTGTTATGGTTGCAATTGAAGGATACGATTGCAGATTATGCCAACGCCCCCGATCTGAATGCCGGTTTCAATATGAAGGGAAATGCACAGGGAGCCAGGGACGGCAATCGTACAGGTTCCGTTCGCTTATTTATCAATATAGGCACGAAAGACGGATTAGACACCGGAGGGCTGGTGCGCTTTATTGCCGAAATGACGGACCTGGATCCGCGTTCCATTAGCCGGGTGACGGTGAAAGAACTGAGCAGTTTCTTTAATGTTCCCGCCGAAGCCGTATCCTTTTTAAACGAATCATTGGCCTCCCGCAGGTTTAACAACCGGAAAGTACGTGTGGAAGAGGCTGATAAAAAGCCTGTTTTTAAAGAATCCGGTGGTCGTTTCCGCGACAGTTATAAAAAAGGTGGGTATGAAAAACGTGATTACTCATCTGAACCTCAGAAGTTTACCCGCGCAAGGAAGCCTCAAAACAAATATTAACATTTTTTGGGGATATCTTCTTGTTGAATATATTAGCTTTGCACCCGTACCAAATGTTTTAAGTGTAATGGGATTTGATTTTGTACTTTGGTCGTGGCTTACATTTGCTTTGCCCATCCAGCAGCAGAATTTTGTGAAAGCGCAGGCGGTTCAGCAAACAGAGGTAAAGGCAGATAAACAGAAAACCGGTATAGCAAGTTTCTACCACAATAGGTTTGAAGGTAGAAAAACAGCCACAGGAGAGATCTTTGATAATGACAAGTATACAG